>CAIKXH010000118.1 GCA_903831335.1 Candidatus Uhrbacteria bacterium
ACTGCGGATCGAAATGCAATTTTTGCCTGATGTGTATGTTGAATGTACAGAGTGCCGAGGAACTCGTTACAACCAAGAAGTGTTGGAAGTAAACTACAAGCAAAAAAATATTGCGGATATTTTGAACATGACCGTTGAGGAAGCGAGACGATTTTTTGCCGATCAATCATCGATCTTTGAAAAATTAGACGTGCTTCATGAGGTTGGTCTTGGATATATTCGTTTGGGACAATCGGCAACAACCCTCTCTGGAGGGGAGGCGCAGCGTGTGAAGCTCTCTACAGAGCTCTCACGTCGTGCAACAGGCCGAACCTTATACATTCTCGATGAGCCAACAACAGGACTTCACTTCGAGGATATTAAGCGCCTTCTTGGCGTGCTTCATATGCTTGTCGACAAGGGAAACACTGTGGTTATCATTGAACACAACCTAGATGTGATTAAAGGAGCCGATTGGGTGATTGATATGGGGCCAGAAGGGGGAATCAATGGAGGTAAACTTGTTGCAGAGGGAACACCAAAGGATATTGTCAAAGTAAAGGAAAGTATCACAGGAAAGTATCTCAAACCACTCCTTTAAAGACACAAAAAGCGGGGAAAACCCCCGTTTTTTGCTTAAAAACCTTGACAAAATTGCTTTTTTCTGCTATTATTGGTAGTTAATTATTGAACGTTTATTCTTTGAATTTCTGTATGATAAAAAAAGTATTAATCCTTTCGTTGGTTATTGCGGCGGGTATCTCTCCGTTTTTGCCAAATGTTTTTGCAGATAATGCTTCTTGGAAGCCATTACTTGCAGACCGTGTGTGGGATCAATCAACCTTTCGTGTTGATCGTTTGACGTTTACGTCTGGCGTGAGTGAGCCAATGAAGCGCAATGGTATTGCCTTTGTTTCTCAACCATCAACACAATGTGTCAACATTGGTTTGTGTGACAAAATCGATCTTTCTCTTTTGAAAGACGGGAAGTCACAAACAATCAACGGTGTTGACCAACAGTTTTTGAATCCTTCTTTTGCCATGGCGCAAAAGGAAAAGTTTGTGTATTTCACAAAATCAACAGATCCAAACAAATGGTTTGATGTTTCTTTTGTGGATCCAAACACAGCAGAAGTACATGCACTTACCTCCCTTACAAGAAAACCAAACGAATTAAGTTTTGTTTCATTTTCAACGTCAGGGGATCGTTTGTATGCAACATTGCTTCAATCAGATACAAAAACAAATAAAGTAGAAAGTTCCATTATCGGAAAATCTTTTGATGGTGCGTATGAAGAACGAAATATTGCGTTTTTGTTGAGCGCTCCATGGCAACAGGTAATGGATGGTTACAATGATCAATTGCTTGTGAAGTTTCAGTTTTCTGGTGGAAACAAACAATTGTGGCTCATCAATCCAAAGACACAGGTGATGTCTGCGATTCCAAATACATGGACTGAACCACAAGGAGATATTCTCTTTGCTCACTTTCTTTCTAACGGAAAGGTTGTGTATTTCCAGAACTATCGCCTCTATACCTTTGACCCAGCAAATGACAAAGCTCCCCAATCATATGGAAATGCGATGTTGAGCTGGAATATGGAAGCAAGCTCAAATGTGCAGATTGCCGGAGATCATATGGCTTGGACAAACGCAGATCGCGTTTTGTACGCTGTTGGTCCAGAAGGAGTCACAGAGCTTCGTGTGGTGAAAGATGGATCTGTGTATCTTGAAAAGAATGCTATGTACTTTGCAGATGCAAAGGGAATATGGAAATACGAGTTTGCTTCAAAGAAGACAACAGCAACTTCATTTCTTGTAACAGATACACGTGAAGATGTCCGTGTCGGTGTTGATACAAAGGGAAACGTTTGGTTTGAAAATCAGACAAACAATTCTCTTACAAAACTTGGATACGGATCTCGCCCTGTTTTATCTGACGCATCACATGCGATTTGGAAAGGAACAGATGGGGCGATTTATCAAGCCACACTTTCAACACTTTTATCCATGCGTAAAACAAATACTGTTTTCGATGGTGGGCTCGTTGCCGGTGATCGTGTAAAAGCG
>CAIKXH010000119.1 GCA_903831335.1 Candidatus Uhrbacteria bacterium
ATTTCCTAACTACCAACTTCTAACTACAAACTACTCCCCATTACATGAAACTCATCATTGTTGAGTCTCCAACGAAAGCAAAAACGATCACAAAATTTCTTGGACGCGAGTACCGCGTCTTGTCTTCGTTTGGTCACATTCGTGATTTGCCTACAAAAGAAATCGGAGTGGATGTTGAGCATGATTTCAAACCAACCTACATCATTCCACCAAACAGCAAACCACATGTTACGGAATTAAAAAAAGCCGCAAAGGATGCAGATGAAATCCTGTTCGCGTCCGATGAAGATAGAGAAGGAGAAGCGATTTCTTGGCATGTGGCAGAAGTTCTTGGAATTGATCCTGCAAAAGCAAAACGCATCACCTTTCATGAAATTACAAAGTCCGCAATTGAACACGCTCTTGCAAACCCACGTTCGATCGATCAAAACCTTGTAGATGCACAGCAGGCTCGTCGTATCCTTGATCGTCTCGTCGGTTATGAACTTTCGCCATTCCTCTGGAATAAGGTACGTCGCGGCCTTTCGGCTGGTCGTGTGCAGTCTGTTGCAATGAGACTCGTTGTGGACCGAGAACGTGAGCGCATGGCATTTAAGGTTGAAGAGTATTGGTCTATTGAGGCTGTGTGTGAAAAACTCGGTCTGGACTTCCCTTCCAAACTTGTGGAGATCGATGGCAAAAAAATTGCTGTGGGTGGATCTGAAGGGGCAGGAGAAAAATTGGAAATCAAATCAGAAAAAGAAGCACGTGCGATTGTGGATGCTGTTTCAAACAAACCACTCACCGTTATCGACGTCGTGAAAAAAGAAGTTTCAAAAGCACCACCACAACCGTTTACCACATCGAGTTTGCAAATCGATGCCAACAACAAACTCGGCATGAGCGCAAAACAAACCATGGCACTTGCGCAGCAGCTTTACGAGACTGGTCGCATCACGTACATGCGTACAGACTCTGTAAACCTCGCCGATAAGTTCCTCGATGAAACACAAGCCTTCCTTGCGTCAGAATTCGGAAAAGAATACGCAACAGGATCAAAAAAATATAAGACGAACAAGAAAGGCGCACAGGAAGCCCATGAAGCGATCCGTCCGACAGACCCTGCAGTTAAACCAGAGTCTGTTCGCGCAGACCTTGAACCCCGCCTCTGGAAACTCTACGATCTCATCTGGCGCCGCACGATCGCTTCACAAATGCCAAACGCACAAGTGAACCAGATTCGTGTGGACATGGATGTAGAAAAGCACATCTTCCGCGCAAACGGTTCAAGCATCTTGTTTGATGGTTACACCAAAATTTATCAGGCAACAAAAGAAAAGTTCTTACCTGAAATGAATAAGGGAGATGTCGTCACATCAAAATCCATTGAACCTATTCAACACTTCACAGAACCGCCAGCCAGATACTCTGATGCAACACTCGTGAAAATCATGGAAGAATACGGGATTGGTCGCCCTTCCACGTATGCTCCAACGATCAGCACCATCATTGATCGTGGATACGTAGATCGCGATGACAACAAAAAACTTTTTCCAACAGACATTGCCATGATTGTAAGCGACATGCTTGTCGCCCACTTTCCACAAATTGTGGATTACACATTCACCGCAAAACTTGAAAAAGAATTGGATGATGTTGCGGAAGGCGAACTGGAATATGCGCCAATGCTTGAACAATTCTATAAACCGTTCCATCAAAACCTTGTTGATAAAAACAAAGCCCTGACACGTGATGACGTCATGCCTGATCGTATCATTGGAAAAGATCCTGAGACCGGGCTCGACATTATCGGAAAGACTGGTCGCTTTGGGGCGTTTGTCCAGGTTGGCCCATGGAGCAAGGAAGATCAAAAAGCAAAAACAAATAAACCAAAAAGTGCTTCCCTCTTGAAAGGAATGAACATTGAATCCATCACCCTTGAGGACGCCCTTAAGTGTTTGTCACTTCCAAGAAAACTTGGGGTAACAAAGGAAGGAAAAACCCTCACGGCGGCTGTTGGTCGCTTTGGACCCTATGTGAGCGATGGAAAAGTGTTTGCTTCCATTAAGGAACCGCTCGAAGCTATTTCGATCACATTCGAACAAGCAGAAGAGCTGATTGCATTGAAAGCCATTGCAGCCATTCCGATTGCAGAGCTCGGAGTGGACCCAGAAACAAAAGGCAATATCGTGATCCGTACCGGAAGATACGGTGCCTATGTAACAGATGGCAAAACAAATGCATCCCTCGGAAAAACAGTTGACCCTCTCACACTCACACATGAGGAAGCTGTCGATATTCTCGTAAAGAAACGTGCCGCTCCGGTTAAAAAGTTTACCCGCCGCGCTCCAAAAAAAACTCAGGCTGAATAGCCTGAGTTTTTTTATGTCATCCTGAGCAACGCGAAGGATCTCTCGTTTACGTTTTACCGCCACCTTTCCATTTTCCTCCTCCGCCTCCTCCTTTACCCTTTCCTCCGCCTTTGCCTTTTTTATTTCCTCCTTTATTTTTCTCTGCGAGCTGCAGGCGCATTGGTGAAGATAACTCTGACTCAACTTGCTGTCGCAATATTTCCTTTGCCGCAAGAATGGCACTAATCTTATTCTCAATCTCTGCTTTTTCTGCCTCTGTTGCCCCTTCTGCAGGAGTGATAGGAACAGGCACATTGAAAATGTCTTTCTCTGCATCTGTCATGTGCTTTGAAAGCATTTCATCATGTTCACGTGCTTTTTGTTTTTCTTGACGCGCAGGCAAATCTTCTTCAATCTTTTTCAACAGAACTTTCTTAGCTTCTTCATCTGCTTTATCAAGCTCGTATTTCTCTGCAACGGTTGCCATACCCTCAAGCATTTTTTTATGTTTCTGAATTTCTGCATCAGATTTTCTGTTTTGCTCTTTCAGCTCTCTTGCCAAATCTGAATCCAATTTCTTTTTCGCTGCATCTAGTGCTTTCTTCTCTGCTTCCAACTTTGCCTTCAATGCTTTTTCTTCTGCCTCTTTCTTTTGTAATTCTGCTTTTTCAAGCTCGTGCCGCGGCTTCTTTGTATTCCAAAATAATCCGGCAACAAAAGGAAGGTTCTTTTTGAAAAGATTATCTCCCCAACTTTCTATTTTATGAAAAAATTTCTCTAATCCAACATCCACTTTTTTTGCAACCCATTTAGCCCCCTTCACACCACCAATAGCAGTATCAAGTCCTACCCCCTTTGCTTTGTCAGATTTACTTTGCATTCCTTTGTCTAGCTCAGGAGGTTCTTTTGGGTTCCATTCTTTTTCAATTTCTTTCACGCGTGCTGTTGCTGTTTCCAAATCTGCCGCAGCTAATTCTGCTGTTCTTTTTGCTCTTTCTGCTTCCTTTTTTGCCCTCTCAACTTCATCATCCATTCCTGCAACACCAACATCCCTCTCTGTGGAAGAGAATGTTTCTAGGGATGTATCAACAGGAGGTGGTCCACCCAGTTCGCGTTCAGACATATTTTGGGAAGTAGAAAAGTAGTAAAGGAGAAGAGTAAAAAAAGATCGTAAACGAGACAATAAAACAAATTCAAAATGCTTTACTGCTTTTCTACTTTACTACTTTACTACTTTTTTTGCCATGGACAGCTTCTTTTGTCCAAGATTCTTTACATGAAATCAGGCGCACTGTATCGTACATTCGTATCCTATGGACCAATCACGCACCTACGAAGATCTTGAATCCTTCGTGAGCTCTCATTATCAAAATCCAGATCTTGCCCTCTTGCGCAAAGCGTATTCGTACGCAGAAATAGCACACGCAAAGGTGGTTCGATTAACCGGACAACCCTACATCACACACCCTCTTGCTGTGTCTTACAGACTTGCAGAAATGGGTTTGCATTTGAATGTGGTTGCTGCCGGCCTGCTTCATGATGTCGTAGAAGATTCTGGAACATCCATCGAGGACCTAAGAAAAGATTTTGGGGATGATATTGCTTCGCTTGTCGAAAGCGTGACAAAACTCAAACACACACCGCATTACCGCGGAGAAGAACGCTACGCAGAAAACATGCGAAAGATGTTTCTCGCCATGGCCTCAGATGTGCGCGTCGTGTTCATGAAGTTCGCTGACCGATTACACAATTTAGAAACACTCTACGGACAACCAAAACATAAACAAATTCGCATCGCACGCGAATCTCTTGAGATCTATGCTCCGATCGCCGGAAGACTTGGGATGAGTGAGATTAAGGGAGAATTAGAAGATGGATCCTTCGCCTACTTGATTCCAAAAGAATTTGAACGCATCAAAGAAATCATGGATGTAAAAGTTCGCGAGCGCGGAGCGCAAGTCAGTCGTATTATTGATCAAACAGAAAAACTGATTGCCCAAAGTCGCATTCTCAATTTTCAAGTGTATGGCCGCGTAAAGCGTTTGTATAGTTTATACAAAAAAATGCAGCGCTATGGGGATGACATTGAAAAAATTTATGACCTTGTCGCTGTTCGTGTGATCGTATCAGACGTAGAAGAGTGTTATGCCATTCTCGGCATGATCCACCAACGTTGGCGCCCTCTTCCAGGACGCATCAAAGACTACATTGCACAACCAAAACCAAACGGATATCAATCTTTGCACACAACCATTTTTGCAGATGATAAAACAATCGTTGAATTCCAGATCAGAACGCGTGAAATGCATGAACTTGCAGAATACGGTATCGCAGCTCACTGGAGATACAAAGAAGACGGTTCACGTGATGTGCAAAACATGCGCTGGATGGAAGAACTTGTCCTTATCCAAAAAGAACTCGAGAGCAAAAAAGACTTCCTAGAACAATTAGAAACCATGAAGATCGACATCTTCAAAGATCGCATTTTCATCTTTACCCCAAAGGGAGATGTCATCGATTTGCCTGAAGGTGCAACCCCAATCGATTTTGCTTACGCGATCCATTCAGAAATCGGAAACAAGTGTACGTCCGCAAAAGTAAATGATGTCATTCGCAACTTGGATATCACCCTTCACTCCGGAGATATTGTCGATATTATTACAGACAAAAATAGACGAGGACCAAACCAAGACTGGCTCAAATTCGTGAAAACGCGCCATGCAAAAAATAAAATCCGTGATGCATCAAGATCAAGTGTAAGATCTTGGCTCACGGGCATGCTCAAGCCAAAAGAAGGGATAAAGAAAAAATAGGCATCAAGCCTATTTTTTTTCTGATAATAATTGAAGAAGTTCCATCAGTTCCGGACGAGAGTAAAAAGTGATCTCAATCTTTCCCTTTCCGTTGGATTCTACAATCTCTACTTTTGTTCCAAGAATTTCACGTAAGGATTTTTCATGTGCTGCAATGTTTGGATCTTTTCCAATCGACACAGATCGCTTTTGTGTGATACCTGTTACACGCGCTTCTGTCTGACGAACTGTGACTCCCCCGTTCAACATTTGTTCAAAGAGGTCATGTTGTTTTTTTGGATCTGTTTCAGCAAGCAATGTACGTGCGTGAGACTTTGAGATGCGTCCTTCTTTCAGTGCATCGAGAATATCAGACGGGAGATCAAGCAAACGAATAATGTTTGCTACATTCGAGCGGGACTTTCCGACTCGAAGTGCAACCTCGTCCTGTTTCAAATTAAATTCGTCGATCAATGCTTTATATGCAATCGCTTCCTCCACAGCGTTCAAGTCCTGGCGTTGGATATTTTCGATAAGAGCAAGTTCGAGCTTCTGTTGTTCATTCGCTTCTCTGACAATCACAGGAACGGTCTCAAGACCTAATGCGCGAGCAGATCGTAAACGACGCTCACCTGCAATCAATTCGTATTCGCCATTCGAACGTGTTACGACAAGTGGTTGCAGGATTCCATGTTGCTTAATGGACGCAATCAAATCTTCCAAATCACTTGGAGAAAAGTGATGACGCGGCTGGTGCGGATTCTCACGAATATCATTTGGTGGAATCTCCAAAATTTCTTTCCGTGCGGAAGGAATAACTTGCTCTGTCAGGGTGTGTTTTTGTGGAATGAGAGAGCCCAATCCTTTTCCAAGAGCCGATGAATGATTCATAAATACAAAGTTAAAAAGTGAAAGAGTGAAAAAGTGATTGAAGGTGTGCCTCATTAATTTCAAGAAAAGAAAAACGACTTTCTTCCTTCACTCTTCCACTCCACCACTCATTCACTTTTGTTTTCTACAGAGCCCCCTCGGCTCGCAAGATAAATTCATGCGCAAGTCTTTCATAAGACTTCGCTGCCTTACAAGAAGG
>CAIKXH010000120.1 GCA_903831335.1 Candidatus Uhrbacteria bacterium
AACTAAAATCATTCCTGGATTTTCACTTTTAGGTCGCCACAATATTGGAGAACTAATAGAGACCTCTGTAAAAACACGTGCATATATCTATGCCACAAAAAAATACGTTGAGATTTCTTTGTTTGGCATTTCAAATCAAATACATACAATAAAACACATTCCAGAGAATACGATTGCTTATTTGTCAACTCCATTGTTGCCAAAAACACCAAACGGATCAACAAACCTTATTCTTCCTCTCTTACAATTTATTTCTTACTCAGACACCTCAAAGATCTTTCAACATCTTCTAGATGCACAGGGGCAGATGATCTTAACAAAAGACAAGGAGGGGATGGGGTTCTATCTCTCTTCCAAATCAGTGGAACAAAACAATGCCACGAATATCGAACAGCTCCTCCGCACAATAGCCGCATTAAATTCACCAACATTACAGGAAATTTCTTTAGATGATGGCACATCTATTAAGGAGATCGTCGCCAACCCCGATTCGTTCTCTGTGGAACAGATCACGGTTCTTGGCGCACAAATCAACAAAATTCATACGAGCCATAGCATATTTCTTTCTGGATTAGTGCAAAAAAATGAATTTTTCCTTACAAATCGAGAAGATTTATTTCGAACCATGAATGGATCAGCTAAATCTAGCGATAAAATCTGTTCAGGAAATATCGCTGGTATTTCATTTCAACCAATCACCACTTCGTTGATGCAAAATGAAAATACCCCAAACTCAAATGCAATTTTATTGTTCGCACAAAACTTTTCTAGTCTAGGAATAAAAAAAGGGGTATTTTCTGTAAAATTACGTCTGTGTCATTAGGCTGTGGATAAGTTATTGATAAGTCGTATAAATTGTGGATAACTTTTGGATAAAATCAATTTGTTGAATACTAATTTTCCGTTTTTCACATTTACTTCGCTTCATAGAGCGAAAAATCATTGATTGACCAAACGGTCTTTTTTTGGTATTATATATCTGCAATCGTGAAACATTGCTTCGTTCATTTCTCATCTCTGAGGTCAACCTAATCCCGACCATGTTGTCGGCAAGCTCCCCACGCTTGAATCATGATTTTGGTTATACACCTCACGCCCATCTACTGTTCTGATTAAAAACAAAAACAAAATCAAAACATGTCTAGGTTAGCCCATATTATGATGAGCCTTGTGTTCATCCTTGAGCAAAACCATTGAATGGTAGGTGACAAGAGCCACTCTCTAAATTATGCGGTTGTACCGGTGCGGATGTCGAGTCTTGCTTCTCAACACAAGTTGAGTGCCAAAGCCCGATATCTGAACCGGTCGCCAATTGATTTCTGGCCCCTTCGGGGGCTTTTTTTTTAGAAAATTTTATTGGCGAATGTGTGAGGTGGTGATATAATCACATCACTAATGTTTGATTGATGTACCTCTATTCATCTCCATCTATGAAAAAGGATCTTGTTGCAAAAGCAAAAAAATGGCTAGAAGAGGAAAAAATGCGTCTTGAAACAGAGCTTTCAAAGTTTTCCCATAGAAACCCAAAGTCTACGGAAAATAATTTTGAAACAGATTTTCAAAACGCAGGAGATAGTGAAGATGAAAACGCTTCTGAAGTGGCTCAGTTTTCTGATAATCTGTCTTTGGAGGATGAACTTGAAAAAGCATTTCGTGATGTTGAATCTGCCCTGAAACAGATTGAGAAGGGGGATTATGGTATCTGTAAGTACTGCCACCAACCTATTGATGAAAGACGTTTGATCGCAAGACCAACCTCAAGTTCCTGTATCCAGTGTAAAAAAACCCTTACGCAAGAAGTGTGAAAAACTTAGGAAAACATCTTTACTGGCTTCTCACCCCTGCCATCGTTCTGGTTTTAATAGATGAATCTATTAAAGCATTTGCCCTAAAGCATTTCCCAGACGAACAACTCCTGGTAAATCCGGGTATTATTGATTTTGCTATTCACAAAAACTGGGGTCTTGCCTTTGATATTCCATTCAGAAGAGAATTTATTCTTCTCATTTCTGTCGTGATCGGATTTTTCTTAGTAGAAATGATTTTAAAGAATCTCAAGACAAATCCAAAAATTGCTTTCTCAAGTCTTATTATTCTCATCGGAGCATTGGGAAATGTCTTTGATCGTATCTATTACGGTTTCACTGTGGACTATCTCATTTTTTTCGGAAAATCTGCATTAAACATTTCAGATCTCTTGATCATCTTCGGAGTTGTCCTTCTTCTCATCTCATCAAGACACTCAACAGAACATGAATAGACCAAAGCACGTTGACAAAAACAAAAATTTTGATATACTTCTTTTATATAAGAACCCTTTGACTAACTGTCTGAGGGTTCTTTTTTTATTTTTCTTTTATGTTTTCAATTACATCTAGCACTACATGTGGCATTGAATCTGTCCCCGTCATTGTTGAAACAGATGTTTCAAATGGCATGAATAATTTTACAATTGTTGGGCTTCCAGACACATCTGTAAAGGAA
Source organism: Candidatus Uhrbacteria bacterium (assembly GCA_903831335.1). Lineage (GTDB taxonomy): Bacteria > Patescibacteriota > Patescibacteriia > UBA9934 > GWF2-40-263 > XYB2-FULL-45-11. The sequence continues at coordinate 2,485 of CAIKXH010000120.1, forward strand.
GCGCGTGATCGCATTCGCGCAGCGTTGAAAAATTCTGGTTTCCCTTTTCCTCGCGGAAGAGTCACGATTAATTTAGCGCCAGCGCACCTGCGCAAACAAGGACCTCTTTATGATTTACCCATCGCTCTTTCCATTCTTGTCTCAAGAGGAGAGATCCCTCAACAATCACTATCTGATGCAGTTGTTCTGGGTGAACTTGCACTAGATGGAACAATTCGTCCTGTAAGGGGTGTTCTCACAACCGCTCTTATGGCACGTCGTATTCAGAAACAAACCATGTTTGTTCCAAAAGAGAATGAACAAGAAGCAGCGGTTGTTCCTGACTTGCACATCTTTGGTGTTTCATCACTCAGATCTGTTGTAGACCATTTACTGAATCGTTCAAAACTTATAGAGACTATTTATTGCCCCACAGAAACAACACAAAACGAACAACATTGTTTCTCCTTTATTAAAGGACAAGCTCTTGCGAAACGCGGGCTAGAAATTGCTGCGGCTGGCGGTCACAACATTCTTTTGTCTGGGCCCCCAGGAACAGGGAAGACACTTCTTGCAAAATCCTTTCCATCCATTCTTCCACCCCTTACAGATGAAGAATCTATTGAGGTAACAAGTATTGCTTCAATCGCTGGCAAACTTCATTCTTCTTCAGGCCTGATTAAAACTCGTCCTTTCCGATCTCCACATCACTCTTCCTCTGCTGTTTCGCTTGTTGGTGGAGGAACATGGCCTGTACCTGGAGAAATATCTCTTGCTCATCGGGGTGTTTTATTTTTAGATGAATTGCCAGAATTTCCACGTCATGTCCTTGAACATCTCCGTGGACCTCTTGAGGATGGAGTTGTGACAATTTCTCGCGCTCAAGCACCCGTTGACTTTCCCGCACGCTTCCAATTTCTTGCAGCAATGAATCCATGCCCTTGCGGGTATGCCACAGATCCAAAACGCCCTTGCGTCTGTTCTTCTTTTCAGGTTCAACAATATCAAAAACGCCTTTCTGGACCATTGCTGGATCGATTCGATCTGCGCATTGAGGTTTCAAATCTTTCACAAGAATTATTATTATCAGAATCTCTTTCCGAGTCTTCAGCTGTCATTCAATCAAGAGTAGTCATTGCTCGAAAAAAACAAGCGGATCGATTTATCGATACCGCTTGCCATTTAAACGCAGAAATACCTCACTCAGTCATCGATCAAATTTGTCATATGTCAGCTGAGGCAAAACAATTGCTGGCTCTTGCAATTGATTCTCAGTCCCTTTCTCCAAGAGCCGCATCACGGGTTCGCAAAGTTGCGAGAACAATCGCAGACTTATCCAACACAGAAACGATAGAAGAGCATCATTTGGCAGAAGCTCTCCAATTTAGAGGACAAAGTACGGAACGTTTTTAACGCACGTAAGAAAGTGGGTTTACAAACTTTCCGTTAATAATGATTTCAAAGTGCAAGTGTGTTCCTGTTGAACGACCTGTAGAACCACTCTTTGCCAAATGCGTTCCAGCTGTCACAACATCCCCTACACCTACCAAAATTTTGGAATTGTGTGCGTAACGAGTTTTTACTCCGTTTCCATGATCCATTTCTACTGTAAGTCCATACCCATTTCTCCAGCCTGTATATGTAACCACTCCATCTCTTGCAGCAATGCTGAATGTTCCATAATCTGCATCCACATCAAGTCCTGTGTGTTTCCAGCTGTAGTATTGAGTAATCACGTGCATGGTTGTTGGCCAAACCCAGCCTGTTTTTGAAACAGCTACTGGTTGTGACGATGCAGGTGTTTTGTTTGTAAGAACATCCTTAACACTTACAGGATTACGAGCAATCGCAGCCGGAGGAGCTGTTTCTGTTGCGCCTGGCAAAATAATTTCTGCTCCGATTTTTAATGAACTACTACTTGCAAGTTGATTTGCAGAAGTAATTTCTGATGCATCGATTCTGTATTTGCTTGCGATCTTTGAAAGAGTGTCTCCTTTTTTAATGGTGTACATGATTCCATCCTTTGGCAGAATCTTGAGTGTATCACCAGGCCTAATTGTACTGCGAAGTGTAAGTCCGTTAGCAGAAAGAATCGTACTGATACTCAAATTAAATCTCACAGAAATTTTTCCGAGTGTATCTCCGTTTTGAACGGTATATGTTTCTACGCGTGTTCTGGCTGTCGCAATTTGTGCAGGAGTTGAACCCAATCGACTAGGAGCTCCTTGATCCAGACTGTCCTGATTAAACTGCTTGCGATGATCCAAAATGGTATCTGTGAGATAACTCGATGCTCCACCTGGAATCAAAACAGATTTTCCCGCTTCTACAACCTCTACCGTTTCCGAATCATCTGTAGAGACAAGAGAATACAATACACTTTTTTGTCCAAATGTTTCTGCGCGAACGTTTCTTGTTTGAAAATTTGTTACACCGATAATTCCAACAAGAATAATCATGAAAAGATGAATGGTGTATCTATTTGAAAGTAAATAAAAAAATCGATGCTTTGCTGGCAACAAAACACGATCAATTAATCTTCTAAAATAGAAAATAGCTCTGTAAGCAGGAACACCGAGAAACTTTAAAAAAACAAATCCGATTGTTTTTAGTGGACCAAGAAAAACCAGGGAAACTGGTTTTAAAACGTGTTTCATCACAACCAATCCTCGCAATAGCACAAGGGCTGATCGAACGGCAAAATGTTTAATGCGTAAATGGATAAAAGAAAATATTACCTATTTTGTGCAAACAATTGTACGCTTTTTTTCCTATTTCGTCAAACATTTTTTTGTCTTTTTTCTCTAAAATAATATGAAAAACAACATTTCTCCTCTATAAAATTCGTTGACAAAATGCACATATTTCATTAGGATACCGTCAGTATTAGTCTTATGACCCATTTTTTATGAGCATATCAATGTATGCAATCGGCGCAAGTTTACTTGCACTTATCTACGGAGCCTTTTTAATTCAATGGATTTTAAAACTCCCTGCAGGTGAAGGAAAAATGAAAGGAATTGCTCTTGCAATTCAAGAAGGAGCAAATGCCTACATGGCTCGCCAATACAAAATGATTGGCGCAATCGGTGGAGTTGTTTTCGTCATTCTCGCCTTCACATTAGGATGGACTCTCGCGATTGGTTTCTTAGTAGGAGCCGTTCTCTCTGGTCTTGCTGGTTACATCGGAATGTCTGTTTCTGTACGCGCAAACGTTCGCACAACAGAAGCTGCTAAGTCCGGATTGTCCGCAGCTATGGATGTTGCTGTGCGCGGAGGAGTTGTCACAGGACTTTTCGTTGTTGGACTTGCCCTCTTGGGTGTTACCGTCTTTTACATGATCACTCAAGATATCCAAGCTCTTATTGGTCTTGGATTCGGAGGATCACTCATCTCTGTCTTTGCTCGCTTGGGTGGAGGAATCTTCACAAAGGCTGCAGACGTTGGTGCTGACCTTGTTGGAAAAACAGAAGCAGGAATTCCAGAAGATGACCCACGCAACCCAGCTGTTATTGCAGACAACGTAGGAGACAACGTTGGAGACTGTGCCGGAATGGCCGCTGACCTCTTTGAAACATACGCTGTAACATCTGTTGCTGCTATGTTGCTCGGAGCTCTCACCTTCTCAAACAATGCCTCAGTTATCATGTATCCAATTGCTCTTGGTGCAGTTGCTATCGTAACTTCAATCGTTGGAACATTCTTTGTAAAAATCGGAAAAGATGGAAACATCATGAACGCTCTTTATAAAGGTCTTGCTGTTTCAGGTGTTCTTGCTGCTATTGGTTTTTACCCAATCACAAAAATACTTCTTGCAAACATTGATGGTTTAAACACCATGAATGTTTACTACTCAGCTCTTGTTGGACTCGCAATTACCGCAGCCATGATTCTCATTACAGAATTTTACACAGGAACAAATCACCAACCTGTAAAAGATCTTGCTGCTGCTTCTGAATCTGGACACGGAACAAACATCATTGCAGGTCTTGCTCTCTCAATGAAATCCACAGCTTACCCAGTTCTTACAATTGTTGTTGGAATCTTGGCAGCTTATCAACTTTCTGGCCTCTACGGAGTTGCGATCGCCGCTATGGCAATGCTTTCTCTTACAGGAATTGTTGTCGCGATTGACGCTTTTGGTCCGATCACAGACAACGCAGGTGGAATCGCTGAGATGGCAGATCTTGGAGAAGACGTTCGTAACGTTACAGACCCATTAGACGCTGTTGGAAACACCACAAAGGCTGTTACAAAAGCCTACGCAATTGGTTCTGCTGGTCTTGCAGCAATCGTGCTCTTTGGAGATTACGTTCATGCCATTTCAGCAAAAGGAGTCCTTATCGTTTTCGAAATTTCTGATCCGTACGTTCTCTCAGGTCTTTTCCTTGGAGGAATCGTAACTTATCTATTCGCAGCTCTCGCAATGGAATCTGTTGGAAAGGCCGCTGGTTCTGTTGTTGAAGAAGTACGTCGTCAATTCCGTGAAATTCCTGGAATCATGGACGGAACAGGTAAACCTGATTACGCAAAAGCAGTGGACATTGTGACAAAGGCTGCCATCAATTACATGATTGCACCATCACTCCTTGCTGTGTTTGCTCCAATCGTTGTCGGATTCGTTCTTGGGCCAAAAGCTCTTGGAGGACTCTTGATCGGAGCGATTGTGACAGGACTCTTCATGGCAATCTCTATGACAACAGGTGGTGGAGCTTGGGACAATGCAAAGAAATATATTGAATCTGGTAACTACGGTGGAAAAGGATCAAGTGCTCACAAAGCTGCTGTCACAGGTGACACAGTTGGAGATCCATACAAAGACACAGCTGGTCCTGCAATCAACCCAATGATCAAAATTTTGAACATTGTCGCATTGCTCATCATCGGCTTCTTGGTCTAGTTTATAAAAATCGACTCATCACGTGGTGAGTCGATTTTATTTTACAGAAATAAAAAAACACCCGAACGTTTCGGATGTAAGAGATTCTATTCACCGAGTTCAGCAAGCTGAGCTTGGAGTTGACGCATCTGTTGCTCGATCGCTTCACGCTGCTTACGCTTGTAAGCCTTGATGTCGAGTTGTGTCTGTTGAAGTTCTGCCACACACTCATCAAAAACCTTTTGGGCTTGTTCGAGTGCTTCTACTGCACTGTTTACGGCGTCTTGCTGACGCAGTTCCTTTGCTTTGAGATCTTCGATCGACATTTCGGAACGAGTTTCCATTTCTACACCCTCCTGGGTTTCTACTACGGGCATGATTGAGACCTCTTCGACGACACCATCCGATTTTTCTTCAACGGGCTTGTCGACCATGTCGGGCTCAACTGGTGTAGCAACCACATCGGGCACGACGGGTGTAGCAACCGGCTGAATACTCGATTGAACATAAGGAACGTATGACTTAGGCGCGTATGCTGCAATTTCTTCCAAGTCCTTTCGCCACTGATCAAGAGATACTTTTCTGTTTGGCACACGTTCGAACTTCGAGAGTTCGCTCGTAATCCTCTTCAGCACAAAGCCAAATTCATGCGCCTTCGTGAAATCAATGGTCCATTTTGCACCTTTTGATTTTCCTTCCTGATGGAGAAATCCGTGTTCGCGCAGTCCAACAGCAAATGTTGCCGTCATTGCCTTCATCAAAGAACCCCGAAAGGTTCCTTCGGCGATTTGGAGCAAAACAATCGCGTGAGACGGATGGCATTTGACCAACCACTTCTGACAAAACGTTTCCGGAACAACCGCGATCACATCTGGTTCTGGAGAAAGAATTGGAGCGCTCGCTTGCACAACCACCTCCTTTTCCTTCTTGTGCTGAACAGGATCTTTCTTTTCCTGAAAC
>CAIKXH010000121.1 GCA_903831335.1 Candidatus Uhrbacteria bacterium
GTGGAGGCGGTCTTGGGAGATATGTTGAGCAGCTTGTAAATGAATTACAAGCAATCGACACCAAGAACCGCTATGTTTTGTTTTTGAAAAAAGAGAATTTTGATGCGTGTGTTATTACCAATCCCAACTTTGAAAAGCGTCTTGCAGATGTGCATTGGTATACCGTTGAAGAACAACTGAAAATGGGTCGAATTGTTGATCGCGAACATCTTGATATCGTCCATTTTCCCCACTGGAATGTCCCGCTTTTTATTCGAACACCATTTGTCGTCACCATTCATGATTTGATTCTTTTGGATGAACCCTATTCCTCAAAGATTTCCACAAGACACCAAACGATTTTTGCGCTAAAATACTGGGGATACAAACTCGTTCTTTCGCACGCGATTGCGCGTGCAAAAAAAGTGATCGCTGTGTCACACGCAACCGCAAATTCCATTTTGCATCATGTGGAAGGAGTGGCAGAAAAAAAGATTGAAGTGGTGTATGAGGGTATTACACCTTTACCTACATCCGCATGCATCTTACCCCCACCACCATGCGATTATCTTTTGTATGTTGGGAACGCCTATCCGCACAAAAACCTTGAGCGGCTACTCGACGCCTTCAAAAAGATTCAGACAAATCACCCGGAAATAAAACTGATTTTAGCTGGGCATGAATCCGCATTTTATAAACGCCTGCTTGAGCACGTTCCAACCAATGTTGAGCTCATAAAAAATCCAACAGACACAGAATTGGGCGAACTCTATTGCAATGCCCTTTTGTACGTTTATCCATCACGCGTGGAAGGCTTTGGTCTTCCACCACTAGAAGCAATGAGTGCTCGTGTCCCAGTGGCTGCCTCAAATATTCCGTCTCTCAAAGAGATTCTCGGAGACGCGGCTGCCTATTTCAACCCAAATGATTCACAAAACATGGCGGCGGTTTTAGGAGACATCATCGATTCGTCAAAAAAGCGGGCAGAGCTTGTTGAAAAAGGCACAGAACACATCAAGCGCTATTCGTGGAAAAAAATGGCCCTGACAATTCAAACTCTTTACGAAACGTGTGGCAAAAAAGGTTCTTAAACAATCCACTTCAGAGATTTCCTCACGAAAAAATATTTCTCGTGTGTCTTTTGAGCGTGCATTAAAAAATGCCATTCGTCGTCGCTCACTTGAAATTGAAACAACGATTTTTGATGATGCGATTCCAGAAAATTTTCGCACCATCTCAACAAACACTGCCCAAAACCCACTGGTACACCTCCAAGAATCTGCAGCACTCTCCCCTTTCATTTTAGAATTGCGCCAAGCGGTTCCATTGCCGGAAGCGATTTTGGCAGAAGAAGCCTATGAGGAAATTCGTTTGAATTTCCTCACGGAAGGAATGAAACAAGATCATCCAACTATCATGGATACATCCCATGATCTTGAACTCTCGAGAGAAGATCTGGAGGGACAACTCAATCGTCACACAAGAGAAACGATTCTTTCACACTCTCTTCCAGCCGCAAGAAAAGAAGCATCCCACAGATGGTTTGCAAGAAACTGGATGACAAGACCAAAGGTGCATCCTGAAATGATGCCATTGCAGATTCAAAAAACAGAGGCTGTTTCTTTCAATGCATTTGAACCAAAACAGCTTCCCATTGATATTTTGACCTATTTTGATTTACCAGAAGAAGAATCTGCAACAGAAGAAGACTCAGAAAATCTTGTAGAGCTAAGTGACTTATTTGATGTCTCAGAGATTCCAGAAATAGAATCAGATGAGCAACCAAAACGTGCGTGGATCCCTTCTTTTGATTTCTTCTTCATGCCAAACGGTTGGCAACGCAGCATTGCTGTATTCGTATTACTTTCATTTCTTTTTGTTTTGCCAATCCATGCCATGCAGGTATTGAATCAATTGCGAGATGCAAAATCTGGTGCAGAAGCAAATGGTCTGCAAGCCCTTCAGAGTCTTAAAGATGCAACCGGAACAAACCTTGTTCAAAACCCAAATGAAGCTCGCACACACTTTAATGCCGCAAGTACAGAATTCGGAAAAGCAAAAGAAAATATTGATGCCTTAGGCACAGGAATCACACTTCTTCTTTCAAATCTGGCACCAACACAAGCCTCCTTCAAAACAAACACAGCTCTTCTCACGATTGGAACAGAACTTTCCATTGCAGGATCTCGTATTTCAGAAGGCTTTGATGCACTTCAACAAGAAATTCACCCAACCCCATCATCAAAGCTTGAACTTCTGCACCTGTATCTTGAGTCTGCCCTTCCGCATCTCATTACAGCACAAGCGGCCATGCAAGAAATAGATGAAAACACCATCAACGAAGACCAAAGAGAGACGTATGAAAAACTTGTTTCCACACTCCCCTCTCTTGTTGCGTCCACCAAAGATTTTCTCTCACTCTCTGATGCGCTTAAACTCATTTTAGGAACCGATCAAACAAAACACTATCTTCTCATTTTTCAAAACAACACAGAGATACGCCCAACAGGTGGGTTCATGGGAAGCTTTGCAGAAATGACGGTTCATAACGGTGTCATGGAAAAGTTGAATATCCCAGGTGGTGGAACCTATGACCTTCAAGGCCAACAAAAACAATCCTTTGTTTCTCCGTGGCCACTTCAACTGCTTTCTGCAAAATGGGAATTCCAAGATGCAAACTGGTTTCCAGACTTCCGAACAAGCGCAAGACACATCATCTCCTTTTACAAAAATGCACGCGGATCCGCTGTTGATGGCGTCATCGCAATCAATGCAAATTATGTTCAAGATTTGATCGGACTTCTTGGACCTGTAGAAATGCCTGAATACGGAAGAGTTATTGATGAGCAAAACTTCTTCGCAGAAACACAAAAGATTGTGGAACTTGAATATGATAAAACGGAAAACAAACCAAAAGAATTTATCGGAGACCTCGCACCAAAATTGATTGAGAAAGCACTCCACCAATCTCCAGACACCTTTCTTACCCTTGCAGATCAATTAAACAAAGGACTTGCAAGAAAAGAAATTCAACTCTATTTTACAGACGAAACAGTTGAAAAAACAGTTCTGGAACGCGGATGGGGCGGAGAAATCAAAGCCACAGACAAAGATTACCTCATGCTTGTTAATACAAACCTGGGTGGAGGAAAAACAGATTCTGTCATAAAAGAACACATGGATGTAGATGTACAAATTGCAAAGGACGGTGTCATCACAAACAAAGTTACGATCACAAGAACCCACCACGGAGATCCACTAGATCTGTTCATGGGAGCAAATAACGTGAATTATCAAAGATTGTACGTTCCAAAAGGAAGCACGCTTTTATCCGCAACAGGATTTACCATTCCATCAGGAAACTTATTTGAGACCCCAGAAGAAGATTGGATTGTGGACCCTGACCTTCAATTCGCTGATGAAAGTTTCACAATTCATGAACAAAGCGGAACCCAAATCTATGAGGAAGACGGGAAAACCGTTTTTGGAAACTGGACTCAAACAAAACCTGGTGCAACAACAACGACAACCTATACCTACACGCTCCCATTTACGTTTTCAAAACTTCTTGATAAAAGAACTCGTGCGGAACAATTCCAAAAGTGGGTTGGAATGAGAGAAACAGATAGTTATTCCCTTCTGCTCCAAAAACAGTCTGGAATTGTCAGTCGTGGCGTAACCGTCAAACTCCATCTCCCAGATGAATTAAATCTTCTCTGGAGCTCATCAGATCTCTTACATACAGAATTCAAAAATACACAGGATAATTTTTTCAGCGCACTGTTTGAACCCTCGATATGATCGATGAAAGACCGCCGAAACACAAAACCTCTGTACGTGATGTCCGAAAAGATTTGCGAGCCATCTACGAACGTGCAGATGGATCTATTCCAGATATGAGCAAACTTTCCTCAAGAAAAAAAACGGGTTTGCGCCGTTTCCTTGTTAAGGGAATTATCTTGCTCTTTCTTTTCTCTGCTGTTGCATGGTCTGGATTTTTCTTTTTTTCAAAAGGAATTCTCCAAAAACAAGATCAACTCAGTATAAATATCGATGGTCCGACTACGGTAAAAGCAGGCGAATCTGTTTCCTATATCATTCGCTATGAAAATAATGGGAATGTTCCTATTGCAGCTCTAGAACTTACGGCAAGTCTTCCCCCTGATTTCCATCTCGTCTCTTCCACTCCAGAAGCAAATGCAAAAAATACATGGACAATCGGATCTCTGACACCAAAATCAGATGGAGTCATCACATTGAACGGAACATTTATTGCAGAAGTTCCAAGCACAGAAAAGTTGCAAGCACTCTTTACGTACAAACCAGCAAACTTCAACTCTTCCTTCCAAACAATTAAGACACTGGATGTTCAGGTAAATGATTCTGTTCTGCAAATGACCCTGAACGGACCAAGCCAAGCTTTTCCCGGAGATGAAATCCAGTATGTGACAACCGTGAGTAGTGAACAACCCGGCGGAGCCGGGTCCGGCTCCGCCGGAAAAGATCCTGCGCAAAATATCCGCATTGTTCCAAACATTCCTCAAAACTTTTCTGTCACAGGAACAGAGCCCGCATTTGAAAACGGACAAAAATACTGGAACCTCGCTTCACTTGATCCAAACCAACCAAAAACATTTACCGTGAAAGGTTCCTATACAGCGTCCGCTTCAGGAGATCAGACTTTCAATACACACGTCGGATTCGTTGCAGATAACACCTATCTAAAACAAAAAGAAGCAAACACCACAACTGTCTTAGAGGGTGGATCTGTCGCATTTCATCTTGTTGTGAACGGATCAAATGCAGATCAAACAATCAACCCAGGAAAGACACTGAGAGGTTCTATTGATTACATCAATCAAGCAAAAGAATCTGCACAAGATGTTTCTTTCACTCTTTCTCTCAGCGCAACCAAGACACTTCCGATTGATTGGGCACGTGCAGATCTAAAGAGCGGAAAAAGAAGTGGTAACCAAATCGTTTGGGATAAATCTACACTTGCTTCACTCAAACTTCTTCAGCCAAATGATTCTGGAATCCTTGATTTCTCTCTTCCCCTTTCAACCACTTCCTCTACAGCAGATCAGTTCACCCTCGTGCTCACAACGCGTATAGGTTCTCTCGGAGAAACAGGATCTGAACGTTCTGTCTCAGCAACTCCTATTGTCATCACCATCAATTCTCAGGTCGCCTTCAGAACAGAAGCTCGATACTTCACAACAGAAGGTGTTCCAATTGGTTCTGGTGCCTTGCCTCCAACCGTCGGGAAATCCACCACATACAGAGCCTACTGGAACATTTCAAATGGAACACATGATCTTTCCACCATAACGATTTCTGCAACACTTCCAGCAAACGTTATGTGGACAGGAAAAAACGCAACAGACATTGGAACCATGAATTTTAAAAGTTCCACAAGAACTGTTACGTGGTCCATTCCAAAACTTCCAACATCTATTACACAAGCTGGCGCCTGGTTCGATGTTTCGATCAAACCTGTTGCAGCCGATGTTGGAACATCTATTCCGCTCTCAAGCTCAACAAGCTTCAGCGCAAAAGATACCGTCTCTTCTCAAACCCTTACACAAATTTCAGAAGCCCTCACTACAAACTTAACA
>CAIKXH010000122.1 GCA_903831335.1 Candidatus Uhrbacteria bacterium
ATGCCAAAAGACATAAATTCCATGACAGATGTTGTCATGGATAAAATTCATCAGGACAACATAAAGATGCGTCCAAGAATGTATTATATTTTTGGATCACTTTTGTTATTTTTGGGTTGTGTTTCTAGTATTCTCACATCTGTTTTTCTTGTGAGCTTGATACGCTTTTCATTGCGCGAGCACGGACCAATGGGTGAGTATCGGTTGGCTGAAATGATTTCGCGTTTTCCGTGGTGGGCGCTTGCCGCTGCTGTTATTGGTCTCATAGTTGGAATATGGATGTTGAAAAAATATGATTTTTCTTATAAGCCGAACGGGAATATGTTTGTGATCGGATTTGTTATTGCGGTTATCCTTGCTGGATGGTTGGTTGATTTTTTTGGATTGAATGCCGCCCTCTCTCGGAGGGGGAGAGCGCAGGGTATGATGAATCCTTCCTTTCAAGATTCAATAAATAGACATGAGTTTGGACAAAAAAGATTTTATTAAAAAAGAAAAAAGACCCGTTTGGGTCTAGAGTTGTTATTTCTTCTGAGGTTGATTATCGACAGCCTCTTCGATTTCGCCGCGCTCATACAGGATGGCGTTGAGTGCATTTTCCAAACGATCCTTGAACAAGAATTGTTCTGACGGGAACAGGATTGGGCACACGCCATAGAGTTTACGAACACGTGCGCTTCCATCAGTTATTTCACTTACACCACGCGTGATTTCAAACGTACATTGGACCGGGCGCTCTACTAGCTTCTTTGATTTCGGGTCCATGTAGGGATAGTTTTCATTTGCATACAGAACTTCGAGGAATTTAGTGGTTTTGTTTACCATCTCTCGATGTTCTTTTTGCATAGGAATCGGAATGAACGTTCGAGACGAATTGAATCTTCCAGCCGTGCAAGCACTCGACGATTTCTGCTGAAGAGAAATGGTGAGGGTGCAATGCCAGACCAGTTTGTGCAGATCTTCATTGCTCGAGATCGGCCGTGTTGGTCGCATCGGTTTGTCGCTCTTCGCAAAAGCGGTGAGCGGAAGGCTCATGAAAAGACAAAAGAACAGAATCCCTTTCTTCATGTGTCATTCTCCTTTGCCCACACTCTGGGCGCTCAAATGACCCGGAACCATAATGGAATGTTTCCTTTTTGTCAATCCTTCTTGCATCTGTGTCTGTTGTGATGGAGAATGGGGGTAATCTATGAACACACATTTGAAAAATGATTACGACGTTATTGTGGTTGGGGGAGGCGCATCAGGAATGATTGCCGCGGGGCGTGCGGCAGAGCGCGGGAAACGTGTTTTGGTATTGGAAAAAAATAAAGCGCTTGGGGAGAAACTAAAAATCTCGGGTGGGGGAAGATGTAATGTGACGAATGCTGAGGAGAACACGCGTGTCATGCTTCCTTCTTATGGTTCGGCAGAAAAATTTCTCTATTCTCCGTTTACAAAATTTGGTGTCAAAGAGACGTTTGAATTTTTTGCGTCTCATGGACTTCCACTTGTCATCGAAGCGCACAAGCGTGCTTTTCCGAAAACACAGAAAGCGTTTGATGTGTTTTTGGTTTTGGAAAAGTACATGAATGATGGTGGTGTTGATGTAAAAGCAGGTTCGGCCGTTACGAAGATTATCGGCAGCAATGGTCAGATAGAAAAAGTTGTTGTGGGGAAAACAGAATACACAGCAGAATCATATATCTTCGCAACCGGCGGAGTTTCTCATCCGGAAACAGGTTCGACAGGGGACGGATTTGGTTGGTTGAAAAATCTCGGGCTCGACGTTCAGGATCCAACACCTACGCTTGTTCCCATTGCCGTAAACGATAAATGGGTAAAAAAACTGACAGGGATTTCGCTTGATCCTGCTCGCGTCACGTTTTTTCTGGATGGGATGCGATCTTTTGTTGTGAAAGGACGTATTCTTTTTACGCACTTTGGCTTATCGGGACCGACCATCTTAAACGCTTCCTCCAAAATCGCCGATATTCTACATGAGGGGGAAGTGACGGCGCTTATCGATCTTTTCCCAAACACAGATCACGGCACACTCGATAAACAACTGATTGAATTTTTTGATGCAAATAAAAACAAGTCATTGAAAACCTGCTTCAAAGCATTTGCTCCTGACGGAATGTCTGAGGCAATCTTATCGCAGCTCGATACAGTAGATCCTCTTGTAAAAGTTCATAGTTTAAAAAAAGAAGATAGAAAAGAATTGATTCAACTCATGAAGTCTATGCCAATCAATATCGATGGGCTCATGGGGAATGATATGGCGATTGTTTCAGACGGAGGATTGATGATTTCAGAGGTTGAATCAAAGACCATGAAAGTGAAAAAATATGATAATCTGTATGTAACAGGCGATCTTTTGAATATTCGACGTCCGTCCGGAGGGTTCTCTCTCCAGCTCTGTTGGACAAGCGGATATGTCGCCGGAGAGAATTGTTAAATCAAAAGTCGATAAGTCGTTGGGTCGATGAGTGAAGGAATGGTATTTGATCAAAATAAATAAGAAACACCAAGACTTATCGACTCAATGACTTTTTTCTATGCCTCAACCATTTGAACATTTTTCTACGTGCTCATCTGAACAACTCTTTTCAGAACTGAGATCTACAGAAGAAGGGCTTACGGATTCCGAAGTCTATCGTCGGTCTTTATCTGACGGACCAAACACGATTTCTGATAAAAAAGAAATCGGAATTGTATTTGAATTTATTTCGCATTTCAAAAGTCCACTTATCATTATTTTGATCATAGCTGCCTCCATTTCATTGTATTTTGGGCAAGTGACAAATTCGATCATTGTGGGCGTCATGATTCTTGCAAGTGTTTGTCTAGATTTTTTCGAAGAGCACAGCGCCTCAAACGCAGCAAAAAAATTAAAAGAAAAAGTAAGCGCAACCGCAACAGTCATCAGAAATGGAGAACAACAAGAAATTAAAACATCGGAGGTGTGTTCAGGAGATGTTCTTTTTCTCAGCTCTGGAGATTTGATCCCAGCAGACGCAGTGATTCTTGAAGCAGATGATTTTTTCGTAAATCAATCCGCACTTACAGGAGAGTCTTTTCCAAAAGAAAAATATCCATGCGGAGTGGGGGATGACGGATCAAGCCATGTGCTTTTTTTGGGATCTTTTGTTGTAAGCGGAACGGCAAAAGCGATCGTGTTTGCCATAGGAAAGCAAACAGAATACGGAAAAATCGCTGAAACATTGTTAAAGAAACAGGAGAAAAGCGATTTTGAAATCGGTATAGATCACTTTGGATTTTTTATTTCCAAAGTGATTTTATTTCTTGTTATTGCCATCTTCTTTTTTCAGGCACTCATGCATCGGGATATTTTAGAGTCCTTCATGTTTGCAATAGCAATTGCGGTTGGGGTAACACCAGAACTCTTGCCAGTGATTATGTCTGTTACCATGGCGCGTGGTTCAGAACGAATGGCAAAAGATGGTGTGATTGTGAAACGATTATCCGCCATGCCGAATTTTGGAAGCATGGATATTTTGTGTACAGATAAAACGGGAACACTCACAGAAGATAAAATTCACTTAGTGAATTTTACAAACGTCAAAGGTGAAAAAGACGAGACCGTTTTGCTCTATACATATTTAAATAGCTTCCATCAGACAGGGGTAAAAAATCCGCTGGATCGGTCTGTTTTGGAGTATGGAGAAAG
>CAIKXH010000123.1 GCA_903831335.1 Candidatus Uhrbacteria bacterium
CGATCAAACCACCTTTGTTTGCTTCTAAAATCTTTACATCGAATGTTTCACCTGTTGTGAACAAGCGACGTAATTCTTCCCAGGCTTTCTTTTGACCTGCAAAACGGAATGAAAGTTCCATCTCACCGTTTTCGTTTTCAAGTTCGATAACAGTGGCTTCTACTTCACTTCCTGATTTGAGATCGCTTGTGTCTGCGCTTCCGGAAAAAAGTTCTCGTCCGCGTACAACACCTGTTGCAATTCCATTGATGTCAATGCGAATTTCACGGCGTCCTGCACCAACGACTTTTCCGACAACAACATCACCAATTTTTGGGATGTTTAAATATTGTCCCTCCTCAATAAGTTTCTGAAACTCTGATTGTGTCTTGTCTGTCATACAAAAATATTCCGCCAGACGGCCTCGATTCGTTATCGGGACGGTCCAACGGGGCTAGGATTAATAAGTGAAGAAAGTGTAATAGATATGGGGATATTTGGCAAGAGTGCTGGGGAAAGTTGGGGTTTGAGTGGAAATGACAAAAAATGGCCATTTTATTGGTCTTTAATCATCCTTTATCTAAAATCCTCAGTTCGTGTGTTTTTATAAAAAAAGACTCAACAAGGAGTTGAGTCAGGGAGGGGGTGGGGAATTCGTCTAAAGATCAGGCTTCCGTTCGCGGATCACGCCAGCTTCATCGATCGAAAACGACGCCCAGCTGTAGTTTTCCAGAGCCGTTTCGATCTCATGGCGCGCCATCTCACGGAGATTGCGGTCCTGGGAGCGATTCGAGCGATGCTTGCTGTTCAGGCGCCTAAGAGCTTCCGAAACAGGTCGGCCAACATGAGCGAGAAAGTACTTCGTGAGAAGACTGCGCCAACGATGATTGTGCATGTCATCGCGGAAGAATTTCTTTCCCTTTTCGTGATTAGCCTTCTTGATAACAGCCTCGTCAGCAAATTCGGGATGGCGACACATCTGGCGCGCTTGCAAACGCTCGCTGCGATGCATGCGACGCAGATGATATTTCACACTCGACGGATGTCCGCCCTCAACAGTAGAACGACCCAGCTTCTTCGTGGACATGCACTTACCTAGGGCTTGTTGATTAAGCCACTAGATTCATGAGGCCTCCTTCGTCGATGATTAATTTCACGACGCATGAGAATATCATTTTTGGAGTCGATTGTCAATCTCTCTTGCGTCTAGTACCATAAGGGAAGAATTTCGGTTAAATATTAAGAAAGTAGCTGGTAGCAAGTAGTAAGTAGAAAGGTTTTATTAAACGTTCTCTAGAACCTTGCTACTGGCTACTCGCTACTAACTTCCTCCCTATGTCTCATCCACAAAAATTCTTCTTAGATGAATTTCAATATGCGATTCATCATTTTGTCCCAACGCTCCCTGATGAAATCAAAGCAGAAGCACAAAAGATACATGATGAACTTGAGGCAGATAAAACAGCGGATGAAGGCATGATTCGTCGTGCGTTTCATGATGTTGGAGTGAAAGAATATCCTTATCGTCATGCGTATGACGAACTCGTTCACACAAAAGAGGAAGGGAAGTTGAATCAGCTTGTCCTTGAACACGTGGAACCAAATGTTCGTGCGATCATTGAACCGCACTTAACATCCGGTGTTCATATTGATGAACTGTTGAAAAGTGATTTGCTTGAAGAAAACTTAACCCCAGAGCAGGTTTATCAAGTGGTCGATGGTGTTGCTGTTGCAAAATCTAAATTGGGTGAAGCAATTAAGACTCATGTGAGTTCTGATATGGATGCCTATGATGCATTGCTCAAAAAGTGGCAGAATCATGCAAACCTTATAGAAACAAAAATTGCAGAACTCTCTGAACTCGCAAAAGATGGTGATGAAGGCCAAGCTGCAGAGATCAAAGAAAAGGTGCAGCATTATAAAGAAGGATTTTTGGTTACAGAACCGGATCCAGATTTGAAAGAGATTGAAGAAGAGATTGTCTATTGGAAAGAAGCACTTGAGGAAGGAGTTTAATGTTTTGTGGTATACTCTTTTCGCTTTTTCACCACAGATCAAATCAGTGATTGATTCGTTATTTGTTACCGTTTTATGCAAATCATCTGGAATGGACTTTCGTGTTTTGAAATTATTACAAACACCTCGGAAGGGGAAGTTACACTCGTAACAGATCCATATGACAATGCAACAGGACTTCGTTTCCCTAAAACCATAGAGGCAAACGCTGTTTTGGTTACGCATGATGAAGAAGATGCAAACAATCTCTCGGCTGTCACAGGTAGTCCAAAAGTTATTGATATGCCAGGAGAGTTTGAAGTAAGAAATGTGTTCATGTTTGGTGTTGATGCGCCGCTCAAGCGAGAGGTAAAAACAAAACGTGTTGCAAATTGCCTGTTCCGAATAGAGTCAGAAGGGATTCATATCGCTCACCTCGGTTCTCTTGATAGGGCTCTCACAGACAAAGAACTTATGGAGCTTGAGAATATTGATGTTGTCATGGTTCCTGTTGGTGGTGGTCGTGTTTTGTCCCCAAAGCTTGCCGCTGAGGTCATTGCACAAATTGAACCACGTGTAGTGATTCCAATGACATATGAATTACCTAATGTAAAAGAATCTTTGCAACCGCTCAGTGCCTTCTTGAAAGAGATGCCGGGTGTGCGCAGAGAAGAGTTGAATAAGTATAAAGTTGCTCGTAAGGATTTGCCTGAAGAAGATATGTTGATTGTTGTCCTCAACAAATAGATGCATCCGTTATGCCTCAACGCACAAAACCACGATCGCTTCGACCCATGTCAAAGGAGCAAAAGTACTGGTTTGTTGGCACGATCATCTTATTCGTTCTCTTCATGTCTGTGGGCTGGTATTTTACGGTTGCAAGAGTGTTGCAACAGACGTTGAAAGGGTCAGGTACACACATTTCTGCACAACTGAGTGAAACAAAAAAAGCGTTTGTTGGAGAGCAAGATGTGGGAAAAAAAGTTCAGGACACTATTCAAAACGTGAAGTCTCTTTTCACAAAAGAAATAAAATCTCCTGAAGAACAAAACGTTGAGCAGACTGTTTTAGATAATCTCAAAGAAGAAATCAAAAAAACTTCAACACCATAGATATGGCTGTAAAAAAACATTTTCCTGGAGATAGACATGAAGGGGAAGACCCAAATGCTGTCGTGGATACGCTTGGCAGAATTGAGCGAAGAAGCATTGCAGATGAAATGCAAACGGCTTATTTGGATTATGCCATGTCTGTTATTGTTGGACGTGCTCTTCCAGATATTCGCGATGGCTTGAAACCAGTTCATCGCCGTATTTTGTATTCCATGTGGCAAACAGGTCTCCGTTCTGGAGCAAAATTTAAAAAGTGTGCTTCTGTTGTTGGAGACGTGCTTGGAAAATATCACCCACACGGAGATTCTGCTGTGTATGATTCTCTTGTGCGTATGGCGCAAGATTTTTCCATGCGCTATCCACTCATTCGTGGTCAAGGAAACTTCGGTTCACTTGATGGAGACCCAGCAGCTGCATACCGATATACAGAAGCAAAATTGGAAACCATATCTGAAGAGTTGCTTTTAGATATTGAAAAAGAAACCGTTGATTTCATTCCAAACTTTGACGGAACACACAAAGAGCC
>CAIKXH010000124.1 GCA_903831335.1 Candidatus Uhrbacteria bacterium
GAAGTTGATGCCGTCTTTCTTATCGATGAATGGGCGCAAGAGGCTCCGTACATTGTTCTTGCAAATCAATCTGTCTCAGCCGCTGCCATGAAGCAACTTGGATTTCGCTATTATGGAAATCTCTTTTTCTATCCCATTCCAACCGGCGAAGTTTTGTATCAAAAATTCCTCGCCATGAATGAAACACCGACTCGCGCCACTGTCGAAAGCGCCCTCGCGCTTATTCCAAAAGAAGAAAATGTCCACACACTTTTTTATGTGGTCGATACCTACTGGTGGCAATCAGAACGGTTGATTGAACAAGCAAAATCGATCGCTGATGATTGGAAGAGCGTTGGTGGAACCGTCTACATCTTCCGATTCGACAAATAAAAAAAATGATCCAGCACTATGCTTGGATCATTTTTTCTAATGTATCTACGTATGTCTTCAGGGCATACTTCTCTGCCATTTCACGAATGTCTGCTGACCTCCTCCAATACTCTTCTGGATTCTCCAGGAATTTTTTGAGTGCGTGTAAAAATGATTCTTGATTCCCTGCCTCAAATAGCCACCCGTTCTCTCCTTCCACAATCAACTCTGGAATTCCACCAATCTGAGATGCAATCACAGGAGTTCCAACGGCAAAGCTTTCATAAATAATGGTTGGGGAATTTTCATAACAGAGCGATGGAACAATCACCGCATCTACCGTCGCAATCAATTTCAATAAGGGATTCAATGCTTCAAACCCATGAAACGTCAACCGAGGATCGCGCATACTGCGCTCTTCTATTTCCGTTCGCAAACTCCCATCTCCGGCAATATGCAATTCATACGGGAGATCAAGGGTGTTTAAGGCGTGCATCAAAAAGAGAATGCCTTTATGCGATTCCAACTGACCAGCAAATAAAAATCGAATCGGACCG
Source organism: Candidatus Uhrbacteria bacterium (assembly GCA_903831335.1). Taxonomy (GTDB): domain Bacteria; phylum Patescibacteriota; class Patescibacteriia; order UBA9934; family GWF2-40-263; genus XYB2-FULL-45-11. The sequence goes on from CAIKXH010000124.1 coordinate 909, forward strand.
GTTCGTTCTTTTATGCGATTCGGAACCAATACAGGCGGCGCCGGATTTGGAATCACAACGGTTTTTTTCTCAAGAAAAAAACCACGTGCACAATGAAGATCTAATAAAAACTGTGAGGGGGAAATAACCATGTCCGGTTTTCCAATAGCCCATTCAGACAATCGTTCGTACCATCTTCGCAAAAAGGATCGATTCAAAAACGAATCCTCTTGTCCCCACATGAGAAGCCCGCTTGGAATCGTCAGTTGGACATCATGAATGGTGTGCACATGACGAACTCCTGATTCCTGAATGATGCGTCCAATCGAAAGACCAATCCCTTTTAAATTGTGCGTCAAAATCACATCTGGCTGTTCTTCCAAAATCCAACGATGTATCACAGAACGAACCCCCGGACTCACTGCATCGGTGATATGCCAAAGCAATCGCCACACAAATGGTTTCTTTCCAATATTTTCAATTCCAAAAAGATTCATCGGATGAAATCGATACACGCGTTCCAAATGTTTTTCTTGTAAATCAAGTCCGAGACTATTCCAACCAAAAAAGGGTCTTGAAGTAAGCACACTTACTTCATGACCTCGTTTGGACAACTCATCCGCGATACGACGCGCAACAAGTTCTGCCCCACCCCGCTCATGCGGAGGATACAGATTTGAAATGATTCCAATTTTCATAGGACGAGGCGGAAGGTAGTTCGTAGTTAGTAGTTTGTAGTTAGGGAAGAAAGGTAGAAAGCGCGTTTTCCGCCTAACTACGAACTTCTAACTACAAACTACTGGTTTACTTATACTCTCTCTTCGACTGTTGTTCGATCACAGATTTATATGTTTGTTCCAGGTTTGTGATGAGTGGTTCCCAAGCAAAATGAGCTTCTGCATGCAAACGAGCAGATCTTCCGAGTTGTTCACGAACGTCTGTGCGTGTGAGCAAAAGTTCAATGGCTTGTTTGAGCGCGCCCACATCTTCAGGTGGAACAAGTAAACCTGTCTCACCATCGAGCACGACGGATCGAACACCCGGGAGACTCGAAGCAATCGTTGGAATTCCACTTGCAGCAGCTTCAAGGGCCACAAGACCAAACGCTTCTGCGCGGCGCGTTGAGGGAAACAGATGAATATCTGCGGCTCGGTAGTAGCGTGGCAAATCTTCTTCTGAAACACCACCAACGAACGTAACACGATCATCGATCTTATGAAGTCGTGTCAATGATTCATATGTCTCTTTCATTTCTCCACTTCCAACCACAACAAGATGAAATGTGTTCATGACATCTTTCAGAGCTTCAAACAACACAGGCAAGCCTTTAAAATGATGCGCGCGATCAAGACCGCCAACAAACAACAAGATAGGGACGTTTGGTTTTAATCCAAGCTCCATGCGCAACAGAGGTTTATCTCCAGGACAAAAACGCTTGAGATCAACACCAAACGGATGAATTTCCACACGATCTGAAATAGACGACAATTGTTTCAGATTTGATGATTCATAATAATCCTTTGAGCTCACGAGGATTCGATCACAGCGGTTCGCAATCCAAGGGAACAACACATGCTTGTGAGCCTCAAAAATAGCCCCACGAGCCCCTGTCGCAGACGCATCCATGTGATACGTCATCACAAGACCCTGGTCATGCCTGAGCGCCTTTCTCACAATAACAGGCTCTGCTCCGCCAAAAAATGGATAGTGCAAATGAACAAGGTCAAATCCTTTCAAGCGCTGAAAAAGCGACGGCATGACGCTCGCGTTCCCGATGGACAAAACAGCCGGAATACGATGAACATACTCAGGATCTTCTGTTCCCCCCTCCTTCACAAGGAGGGGTTGGGGGTGGTCATTATCGAGCGAAGTAAAGACATGCACATTATACCCACGCTCTCTCAATCGCTCTGTATACTCAAACGCAACCTTCCCCATCCCTCCGCGATACGGAGGATAGGTACAAACCACATGTGCAATTTTTGGAGATGATGCGGACATACATTTATTTGTCATTGCGAGCCCTCATGTTTCTATTGGGGCGAAGCAATCTTAGCGAAACGTGTTGTGACGAAAAGATTGCTTTGTCGTCGATGACTCCTCCTCGCAATGACAAGGAAAACTCACCACCAAATAACTCTTTTCAGTACAAACCAAACGATCGTAAGTAGCGGATTTCCAATCTTGTCGACAATAAAACTTGATGTCTCTTGATGTTCCACTTTTGACGTAAACATGCGCACAATTTCACGATCAGACACGCGGCGTATGTGTGCGGACTTTTTTCTTCCCTCAAAAATATGTTTCCAAACCGCTGGTCGAAACGCTTCAAGATACGCACTGAACTTTTCTTTCCACCAACCGCCCTTGAGAGACAGCACAAGCATCATGCATTCCATTCCAAAAAGAAATGGTGCGAGTAATACAATCGTCGCAAGCTTGAGGTGTGTAAAGTGAACAATGTAACGATTGCGTTCCATCCAATAAAATTTGGCGAACGCACGTTTGAATTTGTAATTGTGATATGTGACAGAATTTTTCGCAAACACGTTTCGAAAACCTGCGAGGCGAATGCGCCAACCAAGTTCAAGATCTTCGTGATAGAGAAAGAGAAATGGATCAAGGAGACCAACTTCTCGGAGAACGGACGCACGATACAAAACCGCTGCTCCAGACGCATACGCTATTTCACTTCCATCTTTGGCAGTTACATCCGCAGCCAACATTCCATTATCACGCACGAATCCAAATCCAAGGAAGTGAACCATTCCGCCCGTGGAATTCACACGTTCTGGATCAGACCAGAGTTTCATAAACGACTGAACGGATCCAATTTTCTTATCGGACTCAGCAAGTGTGACTGCTTCACGAATCGCACCTGGTTCAAGTTTCAGATCATTATTGTGCAAGAAGACATAATCCGCTCCGTTCAAGAGTGCATGATTGATTCCCAGATTGTTCCCTTCGGCAAAACCTAAATTTTTATCACTTGGAAAATACGTGATATCTGTTCTCTTTGCCAACCATTCCTGCGAACCATCTGTGGATGCATTATCAACCACAATAATTTCAAGTCTCTCGCGCGGATAATCCAACGCATCTAAACAAGAAAAAACATCTTCAAGATACAACATCGAAAACCACGAGAGATAGACAATGGCAACTTTGGGCATTTCCATAAGCATTTGTCATTGCGAGCGAAGCGAAGCAATCTTTTCGACACGATACGAAGCGTAAAGATTGCTTCGTCGTCGATGACTCCTCCTCGCAATGACAGCAAATAATATAATTAATCCGTTTTCTTTTCAGACTCCTCAATCGCAAGCGTTCTCACAAGCTTCGTAATCTCTCTTTCCACTTCTTCAATTCGCACAAGCAATCGAAACACCATGTAGAACAATGCGATGATGGAGACATACATGATAGCGTCCACTCCACGGCCAACCCCCACGAATCTTGCGAGCGTATCTGTTGTCTGCGGTAAGACAACCACAACTCCGACAATCAACCAAAAAAAGATCCACAAAAAAAGAAACGCGAGCGTCAACTTTCCTTTGCGAAATTGTCTGAATGTTCTTGCAATTGCAAAAATAGAAAAGGCCACGATGAGAAATTGGATGATGGACATAGGGGTGATGGTAGTAAAGTAGAAAAGTAGTAGAGCAGGAGAGAAGAAGAGTTCGAGTAAATACTTTGCTTCTTTACTACTTTACTACCCTCCTACTTTCCTACATCGTTAATCGTCTAAGCACGAGCTTCAACAACGTTTTAATTCCAACAAAAAAGCTCTGACCTTTCGATAAAGAATAATCTGTATAAATCGCTTTGATCGGCACTTCGACAATTTTAAATCCGTGTGCTTTTGCTTCTGCAATCAACTCCGAAGAAACTTCCATCCGATTTGTTTTGATTTCTATTTTCGACAACGCATTGCTTGTGAATGCACGAAATCCGGATTGACTGTCTGTGACATATGCTCCAAACAAGACAAGGGTAGAAATATTACCAAGCAGGTTCGCGACTTGGCGATACCATGGCATTCCTGTTCTCGTCAGCATGCGTGAACCAATCACAACATCCGCCCCGTTCTTAATCGCATCGATGAACTTCGGAATCTCTGCAGGATCATGTTGGCCGTCCGCATCAAGTGTGATGACCATATCTGCTCCGCGTTTTTTTGCGGCTGCAAATCCGGTTCCAATCGCTGCGCCAAGACCTCTGTTAATGATGTGCGATACAACAATCGCTCCATTTGCTTCTGCGACCTCAGCTGTCGCATCAGGAGAACCATCATTCACCACAATCATCTCCGAAACAAAAGAGCGCGTACGTGTGAGAACGTCCGCGATCGTTGTTTCTTCTTTGTATGCCGGAATCACTGCCACGATTTTCATAAATATCCGAACTGTCATCTCGAGCGACCGTTTTTTGTCTCGCCGAGAGATCTCACATGGACCACATAAGATTTCTCCACTCCTCGATGACTCGTCGGTCGAAATGACACAAAATTAAATAGATGTGAGCAAGATTTTATTTGCTTTCAAGTATTCTATGGTTCTGCGCAAACCATCTTCAAGACGCACAAGGGGAAACCAGCCCAATTCTTTTGCGCGATTGATATTTGGAAGGGCAAGCTCTGACAAAAAGGCGAAATTCTCCCCTTCCACCATTTTTGAGGTTGAGTCTGTCATCTCCAAGACCTTTTGTGCCACATCTTTGAGGAGTACGTCAACATCACTACCAATGTTCACAGGTCCTGGGTATTCTGCAGCTTTCATGACGCGCTGAAGACCATCTACAACATCTGTTACATAACAAAGGGCGGAACGAAAATTTAATCCTCCGTTTAATACCAAATCATTCCCATCCAAGGCACTTAAAATAAAGTCAGGAATCAACTGACCATCAAAAAGCGGCATGCGCGGGCCATAGGTTCTAAAGATACGTGCAATACGAATATCTAATCCGTGCACTTGGCGATAGGTTTCAAACATGGTTTCTGCAAATCGTTTTCCTTCATCATAGCAACCGCGTGGAGATAAATGATCTGTTGTCCCTTGTTCATCTTCTGTCACAGACGATGCTTTATCTGCACGAGATCCGTACACAACAGAACTTGAGGCAAGTAAAATGCGTGCGCGATATTTCTTTGCAAGTTCAAGCACGTAATAATTTCCGATGGAGTTTGAAAGAAGTGTTTGGATTTTAAACTGATCAAACTTTTTGATGCTCGTTGGGCACGCCATGTGATAAATTTCTTGAATACCTTGAAATGGCAACTTGAATTCAGCCAGCTCGGAAAATTGTTCAAGGTCAAATGGTTGATTGACATCCAATCGAATAAAACGAAAATTCGGATTCTGCAAAAGAGAATCAATGTTCCGCACATCACTCGTGGAAAAATTATCCAAGCAAATGACATGATGACCATCACGAAGCAATGCTTCGCACACATGGGATCCCAAAAACCCCGCCCCACCCGTTACCAGAATATTTCTTTTTTCGAAAGTTAAAGCTTGTGGCATATGAGAGAATTATAAAGAAAAAAAGCTATAAAGGCTATAAGGGCGATAAAGGTTGTTGGAGAAATTCGTTAATAGAGCCTTTATGGCATTTATCACCTTTACAGCCTTTCCCTAAAAATTTTCATCCAAACCGATCACGGAAGCAATAGCGATTGTGGAGGAATACGAATAAGGAGAATCGATCTTCGGACCAATAGAATAGTTTCCAAAAAATACATCTGAAATGTCATCCACTTTTTTGTTCCAATCGTTTCCATAAAGGGCTACGGCAATCGACTCAGATGACAAAGGGCGCAAAACTCCTTTTGGGTCTACAGCATAGACAATAGGAACCGTCTGAAATTTCACAAGTTTGGTTCCTGGGTGATACGTAACATTTTTTCCAAGCGGAATTGCTGCGAGAAAATCAGGAGACACTTCCTTTACAGAAGAAAAATCTTTGAACCAGGTGAAAAAAACCTTATCATTTGGAAATGCATGGCGTTTTCCGTCAGAGGCAAAGAAATAAACAGCTTTACACGGATCGTTTGCATCTGACTTTGCAACACAGGACAATTTTATCAATGACCCAGGAACAGCTTCTGCAGGATAAAGTTCATCGGCAAGTGCGAGAGCTTTTGCAATATTTACTCTTCCAGCTCCAACTTTTCCTTGAGCGGGCCCTGTTACATTCATTGGGTCTGCAGATAATCGCAAAACGTTCTTTAGATGTTCTGGCTTTAATGTTGGATGCTTTGCAAGAACAAGCGCTGCAGCACCTGAGACGATTGGTGTCGCCATCGATGTTCCGGACCAATGATCCTGATAGAATCCTTGTTTAAAAGGAGTCCACTGATCATTTTGGTAAACCGTACTCAAAATCATTTCTCCTGGTGCAGAAAGATCTGTGCAGGTTGCACCGTAATTTGAGAATGTGGATTTTCCATCCTGCTCATCAGAAGAAGCAACGCCAATGATTCCATTATCTGGTGAACCATGACCATCACACGCGGGATAAATCGGAACATCATCAACGTTAATTCCACCGTCTTTTGTATTTCCCACCGCAGCAACAATAAGAACCCCCGCTTTATTCGCTGCCTGAATAGCCGCTTCAAGTTGGGGGTCATCATCAAACCCTGTGAAACTTAAATTGATAATCTTTGCTCCGTTTTTTACCGCATAATCAATCCCTTCTTTTGCTGTAAGAGAATTTCCAATTCCCATGTTATCTAAAATTCGGACACTCATGAGCTTAACCTTCCAACTGATTCCCGCGATTCCCACCTCATTATTCGTTGTCGCCCCAATCATTCCCACAATGATTGTTCCGTGAGAAACAGCACCTTCATCATATACTTCAAACGGAGTAGGTACGGGCGTATCATCTTGATCAACAAAATCCCAACCATAGACATCATCAACAAAACCATTCAGGTCATCATCGACCCCATTTTTGGGAACCTCTCTTGGATTTACCCATGTATTTTGTACAAGATCAGGATGATCTAAATCAAAACCTGTATCTAAAATGGCAACGACGACATCTGCAGATCCGGTTGTTGTTTGCCATGCGACCGGCGCCTGTATTTTTTGCAAGTACCATTGGTCAGAAAAATAGATATCGCTTGGCAAAACAGACGCAAAAACCGGCGAGGCAACAAGCCACGACAGAACAAAAAATAATGAACGTGTTTTGATACTTAAAATTTTCATTTTGATCTTTCTTTGAAATTTGGAATTTTCATTTTGATACTTTTTCCTCAGGGATTCCATGTAGCGATCGACAACCCACTTCTTGCAGACTTCTCAAAGGCAAAAAAACCACCAATCACATTCAGGGACACATCAAATGCACGCACTTGTGGACCACCGAGTGATTTTGGGACAGAATAAATTTCTGCAATTCCATTTTTATTTACATCTCCTGCAACAACCTGAATTCCTCCCGTAAAATTGAGCGGGAGAACTAGAGAAGAAGAAATAGGTGCGCCTGTAGCGCTAAAGATTCCGACCCATGGTGCGGAACGTGATTCTGCAGAAACAAGAATTTGATCTACTTTTTGATCTCTGTTGTGCAACGTTGAAACGCGCAAACCAGATTTTAGAAATGTAAGCGCAGAAAAATCTCTGACATATCTTCCATTTGCATCAAATACTTTCACGCGATGCGCCTTATCTGCTCCACCCAAAGAAACAACAATCTCTTGATCTAGATCATCGTCAAAATTTCCGACAGAAACAAATACAGGAAACGCTGTGCGACCAAATGGATAAAAAGATCCGATTATGTCACCACGTTTTGAAAATATCCGTACCTGTCCGTTTCCACCTTGATCTTGAGTGACCAGTATTTCATCTAAACCATCATGGTTTATGTCCCCTGTTGCAACATGAACTCCTTTACGATCTGTTGTATCAAATGCAAAAAATTGACCAATAACTTTTCCGCTCAGATCAAAAATTCGTATATGCGGTCCGCCTCCAGCACCAGGACCTGTCACAATTTCTTCAATACCATCTCCATTTACATCTCCGGCAGCAACCCGAACACCTCCACGAAAATTTTTATTATATGCAAGAAATGATGCGAGTTCTTTACCTCGACCATCTAAACGCTTCACGATTGGTAATGCTCCGGCCCCTTGGGCAACGATCAATGATCCAGATGGGTGTAGATTTGAATTTGTGGAATCCGCACCAGCAGAACTTCCAACAAATTGTGCAGCAACTTGTATTGCACGTTCAATATTAAGAGAACCCGCACCTAAACGCGCGCGCTCCTCTTGTGTTTCTGTCAAAATAGGATCTGCAGACAACATGAGCGACAAGCGAACTTGCTCTGGAGTCAGGAGAGGATACACGCTTCGCAAACGTGCAACCGCCGCCGTAACCATTGGAGCTGCAACAGACGTTCCTTCAAAAGGACTTCCATAAGAAGTTGCGTACAAAAAATTCAGATCATTATGGTACACAGCCCCAAAAACGTTAACCCCTGGAGCTGCGAGATCAACACAATTAGATCCATCATTCGAGAATGTGGCTTTTTTTCCGTTTTGTTCTAGAGCTGCAACACCAATGACACGATTCTTTCCGATGCGCGTATCAAAACACGCAGGAAACGTTGGATCACGATCAACATCCAGACCTTCATTTCCAACGGCCGCAACAACAACGACCCCTTGATCCACAGCCCACTCAATCACTTGCTGCAATTGATCATCTGGTTTTGTTGAAACTAAACTCAAATTAATAACATCAGCTCCATTTTTAACTGCGTATGTAATCGCATCACGTACTTGCAGCGTGGTTCCTTTTCCTTTTGAATCCAAAATGCGAAGCGGCATGATTTTTGCATTCGGTGCAATCCCCACAATTCCCTTTCCATTATTCGCTTGTGCGGCAATCATTCCGGCAAGTAATGTTCCGTGAGAAACAATCGTGTCATCTGCTTTTGGATCAGAAATATCTGGACTAGGATCTGTGTCATTTCCAACAAAATCCCAACCATGAACATCATCTTCAAAGCCATTATTGTCATTATCTTTACGATCCCCTGCAATCTCACCTGTATTTGTCCAATATTGATTCTGCAAATCCTCATGCTTCAGATCAAATCCAGCATCCAAAATCGCCACAATACTTACTTTCCCTTCTTGAACAGTGGCTGGAACATGAATTGCTTTTAAATACCAAAGCTCGCTGATAAACGGATCTTTTGTGGATTGAGCATTTACAACAAACACACCCGACAACAGAAGGGTGCCAAGCGCCAAAATGGGCCATATTTTTCGAAAAAACAAAACCGCCATAAGACGGTTCTATTGTAGCATAAACCACTTCACATTGCCCCAATCTTCATCTATTAAAAATTCTGACTGATACTGCCGACCAATATTCGCTCCTGTGCAGGACTATAATCCGATGCTAAAACAATTGGCTCCCCAAAAGTGTAATTTTTGTAAAACACATCAGAAATATCATCAATCTGTTTGTTCCAAATTGCTCCGTACAATGCAGCTGCTACAGCTTCTGTTGAAACCGCTCTGAGAACCCCTCCTTTGGAAACAGCATACACCTGTGGTGATGTTTGAAACTTGACCATCTTCACCCCAGGACGATATGTCACGTTTTTTCCAAGCGTAAGAGACGAAAGAAAATCTGCGGACACTTCCTTCACTGTTGAGAAATCTGTAAACCAAGAAAAATAAACTTTATCATTTGTGAATGCGTGACGCTTACCGTCTGTGGCGTAAAAATAAACAGCCTTACATGGATCATTCACTCCAGCACCAACTGAACATGCAAGTTTGATAAGCGAACTTTGCGGAGCTGTTCCTTCAGTAACAGGAGGTTGAACAACGACAGGAGGAGGAACGACGATCGTCTCAGTAAGTTGATACACGAGTGAGACGGCGTCATCATCTGAACCCACAGCATAAATATGCGTTGCATCTTTTATATATGCACCGAAAAACTTTTTCTGTGTACCATCAAACGTTTTTGTTTGCCATGTTTCTCCGGCATCTGAAGAAGAAATGAGAATTTTATCTCCAACAATGACAACCTGATCCCCCAAAACATCTATTGAATACAGAGCTTGATATGATAATCCTGAAATCACAACAGGAGTCCAAGTGCTTCCGCCATCAACGGTCTTCAAAACAGTCCCCATGGTTCCGACAATAAATCCTTTTGTTGCAGACACAAAGTGAACAGCATTCAATGTTTCTCTTGTTCCGCTGTTAATTTCTGCCCAAGACGTTCCTGACAAAATCAATTTGAATATTTTTCCATCTGCTCCAACAATCCAGCCTGTTCCATTTCCTCTATCTTCTACCCCAAAGAGATCTGTTGTGATTCCAAGCGATTGTGAATCCCAATTTCCCGTTGCGTTTGCATAATTTCTATATGTTCCACCAGCACCGACAAGATAACCAGTACTTGACCCAGAAGCTGTCTTTACATCAATTCCATATAAGTTATTTGCTATACCAAAATTGTAAACAGACCATGTGAGCCCATGGTCTGAAGAAATTTCATTTATTCCACCTGATCCAATTACAAGCAAATCTCCGTTCGGCATTGTTGTGAAATCAACAAAAGTAACATTTTGTGCCTCAAAGGACTTTATCCATGTTTTTCCATTGTCTGTTGAGTAAAAAATTCTTCCTCCACTTCCGGCCGCAACAAGATTATTTCCGCTTTGGGTAATCGTTCGAAACGACTGCGCGTCTCCAGACGAAAGAACAGACCAGTCTGCCGCAGAAGCAATCTGAGCTGAAAATCCAAATAAAACTAACGCGAGAAAAAAGATTTTGATTTTCATATTATAACCCATGATACAACAATTCAAAATCCAACACAAAACCGACTATTTAATTTTGTACCTCTAATGAACGAATGAATGCATCTGCATGTGCCCCTGCTTCAGGTTTCAATTTCTTATACTTATTTGCTGTCACAATGGCTTTCTCTACCTGCCCCGTTGTTGCATATGCCGCAGCTAAATTTGCATTTAGATCTAGTTGCTCGGGAAAAAATTTAATCGCCTGTTCATATAATATAATCACCTTAGCATAATCTCTCACCTCGGCAAAATAATTAATTAAATCCAAAATTCCTTGAAGACTAGAAACTTTTAATCCAGCATCTATTGCGAGAAACCCAAACTCCGCAGCTTTTGCGTCTTGTCCATTTTTTCCATACAAGACTGATAACACCCAAAACAACTTAATGCTATTTGGAATTTTCAGACGAATGTTTTCTAGTAATTGAATCGCTTCAGGAATTTTTCCCTCAATCTCCAATTGAGTTGCTTTTACCAAGTACGGTTCTGTGCGTACTGGCGTAAGTTCTATCGCCTTGTTCACAGCATCTTTTGTCCGATCATCAATTGCCACCTTATTGATAAACGCTTTCATTAATCCCATGTCTGCTCTCTGATACCAATATTCTCCACGTTTTGGATGTAGCTTCAATAAAATATCGTATTGCTCAATAGATGCCTGTACATAATCTTTTGCCATCTGAGTGTTTCCATTTTTATTATAAATAAGTTTTGCATTCGAATGAAAAGCCTTTCCGACCGGATTGCGGTCATAAATAAAGGAAATCTCATCAATAGATTTCAACATTCTAAATCGGTTCACATCATTCGATTCTCTACTTGCGTTCGATAATAAACAGAAATAATTATAGGTTGGTAAAACAAATTTCGTACAAAAAAGAATGAAAATCAAAGAAAAAAGAATCATCAAAATATTGCGACTAGACACCCTCCTTGTTTCAAGAAGTTCTATGCTCTTTTGATCGACACTCAAATAAACAATCAAAGCTGCGAAAAACGACAAAGAGAAGAATGTTCCGACTGTATCAAATACAAAAAAATTTTGTGCTAAATAGGCAACAAGTCCAAAAATGAACAGAGATTCCTGAAGATCATCAATCCTCTTTTGTTTTCGTGCCCAATAAATTGCCTTAAAAAGGCAAACTAAAAAGAATCCATAGATTGCCAAACCAATAACCCCAGAACTTACAAGAATTTCTATGTACGCATTGTGAGGCTTGTCTGTATAACTTGCTTCATTTTCATAAAGGACAGAAGAGTAATATTTCTCTGATATAGCATAATAATTCTCATACCCAAAACCCATAAATGGATGTTCTTTCACACCCAAAAATGCCATTTTCCAAAATTCGATACGACTACCAGAACTTTGATCGTCAAATCGAACATAGCGACTAAAAAAGGAGTTTGTTGGAACAAAAGATCTTGCAAGAAAAAACCCTGACAAAAGCACTACAATCACAATAAGAGGAACGAGTACTTTCTTTTTACCCTGCATTCTTTTCTGAAAAGAAACATAAAGAGCAACGAGCCCTCCCACCACCAACCCTAAAAACACACCACGAGTTCCCGTTACAGCGATACCTGAAAAAATAATGAGAGTGGCGATGATGTAACCAGGAGACCAAGTATTTTGAGATTTTATTTTCGTGAGTGCGATTAAAAGAGGAAAAATCAAATAAGACGCAAGATAAATCGGATTCCCCATAAGACTTGATGAACGCGGCCATTTTTCACCAAGATCAGGAACGAGATGCACTAACTCAAAAAGTGCATAGGTGGAAATTAACACAGCTGTCACAACAAAAACGGATTCGGCTCTTTTCCAAGACGCACGATCAAAAAATATATAGAACAGAACCAAAAGAAGCCACGAAGAAAGCAAAAGAATAATTCCCCCAAATCGAATATCATTTCCCAGAAAACTATTTACTGGATCAAACCCGAAAACTGAA
>CAIKXH010000125.1 GCA_903831335.1 Candidatus Uhrbacteria bacterium
CGTCATGAGTTTCTTGGGGGTATTCACGCATTGCGCGGAATGTCCCAGGCAGAACGTAGGCGATACTTCAGATCTCTCTTGTCGGATTTTGCCTCAGAGGTAGATGCAGAAGGAGAAGGGGAGGAAGAAGATGTTGTTGAGCAAGATGTTATTGAAGAACCTTCTTTGTTCATGGATTTGTTTGAGTTTTTTTCAAACTCTCGTCTTAGGGCAGATGCTTCTGATGAAACACATCTTAAGCAGCTCAAGGTTTTTTTTCGCATTGCAGAATCCAATGGGGATCTGTGTGCCTATCAAGGCGATCCAGAAGAAAGCCATCTGTTGCAATACATCATTGATTCTGGTGAAGAAGCAGACACAACAAATCCTTCTGAAGAATCTCAGTTTTTCGAACATCATAAAAAGAGTGCCGCCCTTCGCAGAAGTTCACGTGAGTCCTAGTCCTTGATCAGCTCAACCGAGTTGATTTTTTTTATAAATAAACACCCGCATCATGTGCGGGTGTTTATTCTTAAATTTTTCTCTTACCTTTCAGTGTGTCTTTCAGTGCTTTTCCTGCTTTAAACTTTGGCACGACAACCGATGGAATGGTAATAGGTTCTGATGGTTTTTGCGGATTCACCCCAATGCGTCCTTTACGTTCACGTGTAGAGAAGGTTCCAAACCCCGCGATGGTGACCTCACCACCATTTGCAAGTTCTTTTGTAACAACCTCTTCAAACAAAGCGATGTAATCATCACTGAGTTTTTTGGAGATCTGTAATTGTTCCGCGATCCGAGTCGCGAGTTCAGCTTTGTTCATAAGGGGAAGTAGTAAAGTAGAAGAGTAGAAAAGTAGGAAAGGATCAGTATTGGACGAAATAAAACAAATATTCAAAATGCTTTACTACTCTTCTACTTTACTACTTTTCTACTTTGTTTGCCACGCTTACCTCGCGTACTCAACAACACGTGTCTCGCGAATAATGGTTACTTTGATTTCGCCAGGGTAGCTGAGTTCAGCTTCGATCTTTGTGGCAATGTCTTTTGCAAGTTGGTATGCCTCAAGATCGTTAACTTTTTCAGGATGAATGAAGATGCGCACTTCACGACCTGCTTGAATCGCATACACCTTCTCAACTCCTTCAAATGTACTTGCTGTTCTTTCCAATTCTTCCATGCGTTGAATAAATTGCTCCAGAGACTGTTTGCGTGCTCCAGGACGAGCTCCACTGATTGCATCTGCTGCTTTGACGATGGCACCCTCAATTGTTCTAGGGTGGTCTTCGTGGTGGGCAATGGATTGGTAACAAATTTCTTCTGGAAAGCCGAATTTCTTCATGATGTTGTATCCGATTTCAGGGTGTGCCCCTTGCATGTCATGATCAACGGCTTTTCCGATATCATGGAAGAGACCTCCTTTTTTACAGATAAAGACATCCGCTCCAAGTTCTTCTGCCATCATTCCAGCAAACTGTCCGACTTCAATCGAGTGTTGCAAAGCATTTTGTCCGTAACTTGTTCTGAATTTCATGCGACCAAGAATAGAAACAAGTTTTGGGTCAATCGAGGAAACTGGAATACCGAGTTGGTACAGAGCGTCTTCTCCGATTTTTTTGAGTTCTTGTGCAAGAGATTTCTTTGCTTCCGCAATAGATTCTTCAATGCGTGCCGGATGAATACGACCATCCTTGATCAGTGCTTCAAGCGCACGTTTCGCCACCTGACGACGAATAGGGGAGAATCCGCTAATCGTGATCATGTTTGGTGTGTCATCAACGATAATTTCTGTTCCGGTCAAAAGTTCAATCGCTTTAATGTTTCTTCCTTCTTTTCCAATGATACGTCCTTTCATTTCATCATTTGGAAGTTCTACACCAGTTGTTGTAGTGTCGACAGATACAGATGAAGCGAATCTGGATAGGGCAAGGGAAAGAAGTTTGCGTGATTTGATTTCGAGTTCCTCTTCTGTAATATCATCCATTTTCTTCAATCGGCTCTGAAGAGCGTCTTGTGAATCCTCTTCAATTTGTTTTAAGAGCTTTTCTTCTGCTTGTTGTTTGCTCAGTCCTGCAATTGCCTGCAGTTTTTTATCCTGTTCTTCTTTGATGAGTTCGATGTTGAACTTTACTTCTTCAATTTGTTTTGCCTTGTCTTCCAGTTTTGTTTTCTTGTCTTCGATCTCAATCAGTTTTTGATCAA
>CAIKXH010000126.1 GCA_903831335.1 Candidatus Uhrbacteria bacterium
ATTTGTAATCTGTACCTCAATCGTTATCTTATGTTCGAACTCCTCAATAAAAAAGGAAATGCACGACGTGGGAGAATCACAACGGCTCACGGGATTATTGAAACTCCTATTTTCATGCCAATCGCCACAAAGGGTGCTGTGAAGACACTCTCGTCTTCTGATATGGAAAAACTTGGTGCGCAGATTATTTTGAATAACACCTATCATCTTTTACTTCGCCCTGGTTTTGAGAATTTGAAGAAGCTTGGAGGAATGCACAAACTCATGAATTGGCAAAAACCTATTTTGACAGATAGTGGTGGGTATCAGGTTTTTAGTTTATCGAAAATGAATAAGACAACGGAAGAAGGAGTGAAGTTTCAATCACACATTGATGGATCTTACATTTTTCTTACTCCAGAAAGTTCCATGGAAATGCAAAAAGTTATCGGATCAGATATTGCGATGCAGTTTGATGATGTTGCAAGCGGTGTTTCTGTACGTGAACGCTATGAAGACGCAATGGAAAGAAGTTTGCGATGGGGAAAGCGTAGTAAGGATCATCATGAAGCGATCGCGCCTGAACAAATGCTTTTTGGAATCGTTCAAGGGGGAACACATGAGGATTTGCGCACCAGATCTGCTGAGGGGTTGAAAGAGATTGGGTTCGATGGTTACGCGATCGGCGGACTCTCTGTCGGGGAGCCGCGTGAAGATATGTTCCGTATCACAAAACATGTGTGCGAAATTTTGCCGGAAGATAAGCCTCGCTATTTTATGGGCGGGGGAATGCCGGAGGAGATTGTAGAAAATGTGCGTGCGGGAGTCGATATGTTTGATTGTGTTCTTCCATCAAGAAATGCGCGTCATGGAACACTCTTTGTTTGGAATCAAGATCCATCAACCATCGATTACATGAATGTCGATGCAGTAAATCCGACATGGTATAAACAAGTTCGTATTACCAATGAAGCAAGTCAGTTCGATGAATCACCGATCGATCCATACTGCGATTGTGAGACATGTAAAACAACCTCCCGAGCGTATTTGCGACACCTGTTTTCCGTGCAAGAAATCCTCGCGCTGCGCCTCGCGTCCATCCACAACATCCGATTTTATTTACGTCTCATGGAAGAATTAAGAAAATCGATCGAGTAATCTTGATCGATTTTTTGTTTTCGTGTAAAGAATGCGTGCGGAGGTGAGCTATGATACTTTCATCGCTGTGGTTGATTTTCAAGCTATTGGGGATTCCCCTTGTCGTGTTCGTTGTTTGGGCAACCTTCTACGAGGACAAAGAAGATGGTGGTCCGCGCGGCGTGATCGCGATTGGTGTTTCTCGCACTCTCCTTGCTCTTTGGTGTGTCGTCATCTTCATTCGTGGTTTGTTCTGGTGAATAAAACAAAAACAACAAAAGTCTGGAGGTCGTCGTGACAATTGTTCTCACGTGGGCAACATTCAAATGGGCCATCATTCCGATCCTGATCTTTTTCTTGATCGGTCTAAGTGGTGTCATGCCAGATAATCCCTTCGGACCCGTTCGAGCAGGAATCGCAGTTCTAAGCGGAATCGCCCTTCTTGTTTGGATCGTAATTTTCACAGCACGCGGACTTATCCTTTGAACCCATAACGGGTTCTTTTTTATTGGGAACGGTTGAGGTACAGATTACAGATAAGAAATACAGATATACAAATAGAGACAAACAAGAGGAATGGAATCTGTATATTTGTATGCCGCTATTTGTAATCTGTACCTCAAACGTTTTCATGTTACAATACACGCATATGAAGTCCTCCCAATCACCGCTTGTATTGAAATATCTTCTCGCAGATTTGGTGCGTGAAATTTTATTTTTGCCAATCTGGTGGTATACGCTTGGACTCGCTGGTATGGCAATGTGGTGTGCGTGTTCAGTGAAGGAAGCGGCGCAAACAACAGGGTTGACCATTTGGGTAAAGAATTTATTTGTTCCTATGTATGGGGAAACAAGTATTTCTGGAAAGTTGATTAGTTTTTTTATGCGTCTTGTCATGGTCATCGGACGCGGAATAGCGACGTTTGTTTGGATAATCATCGCAATTTTCTTATTTGCTCTCTATTTATTGATATTACCATTATCCATACTCGGAATGTTCTTTCATGGGCTTGGCATGGTTTTTGTCTGAGGGGGGGCTGGTAGCAAGTAGCGAGTAGCAAGGCTTTACAAACCCACTTAAATCCAGTTTCCAATCACTTTTCTCCTTTTCTTCTCTTCTTCTCTTCTACTTTTCTACTTCCCCCCCCCTATGTCTCAAGGACTCCTCATCGACAAGAAGATTTATGTTGCAGAAAACATAAATCACCGCGCCATGGAAGAACATGGCGCAAAGGCAAAAGTGCAACGCATGATAAGTGGTGTGAGTTTTGTGTTGATGATGTTGTTATTCCTTGCAGGGATTGGTTTTTTTGTTCTTGAGAATGGGTATACAGCTCTTCCAGAATTTGCCGCATTCATGAGGCCGTCCTTTGGAATGTTTTTGATTTCCTCTGGAATACTTGTTGGTTGTTTTCTTTTTTTGCACCAATCGGAAATTGCACGTCATCTTGTGTATCTTCCAAAAAAAGTTCGTCAGGCTCTTGTGCCAGAGATTGAGCCAGTGGATGCATCAGGAAAAGAAGTCATCGATGTTGTTCAGTTTTTTCATGCGGGCGCGCTGAAAGGTCTTGAATCCGCTTTTGCCCTTGCGGAGCGATTCGGTCATGCATGCGTTGAACCGATCCACTTGTTTGTGGGAGCTATTGATGATGATGCTGCCTCGATTATCTTTGGAAGATTGGGAATGTCCTTTGAAAAAATCAAAGACCCCATGAGTCGTCGATTATCAACGAGACAACTTGGAGAACTTACAGGCCTTGATGAAGAAGCAAAAAAGATTTTGCTTCTCGCGTTTCGTAATGCGTACATGGAAGATCGTGAGGCTGTAACAGCACTTGAGATCTTTTTTGAAGCCTATAAAGCAGACCCATTTCTCCAAGATCTTTTGCAAGAACAAAGTGTTGGTGCAGAGCAATTTGAAAATATGGTCGAGTGGATTCGTATCCATGAAAAGATTCAAGATCAATATGCACGTTTTCAAAAAGCGGCGGCTTCAAAACCGACTGGCCCCATGAATCGCTCCATGACATCGGTTGCAACACCGCTTCTTGATTCCTTTTCAGAAGATCTCACAACAGATGCTGTGTATGGGCGATTGCCTATGATGATCGGACGTGAAGAAGAAATTGAGCAGGTTTTCCGTGTCATTGAAGGTGGGCGTGAAAGTGCGCTTCTCGTTGGTCCGCACGGAGTAGGAAAAGGAAGTGTGCTTGCAGGGATTGCTGGGCTGATGGTGGAAGAAAATGTCCCAGATGTGTTGAAAGATAAAAGATTAGTCAAAATTTCGATTCCACAACTAGTGAGCGGAGTCGCTCCAGAGGTTGCGCAAGAACGATTACTCATGATGCTTGATGAGGTCTCACGATCACGGAATATTATTCTGGCTCTCATGGATGTTGAACAGCTCTCTGCAGATCTTGCTCCGCTTTTGTCCGAATATCTTTCTCGGGGCGCTACATTTGCGATTGCAACAACCACTCCGCAAGATTATTCAGAATCCATTGAACGTTCGATGCTTGGGCGTATTTTTCAGAAAGTGATTGTTGATGAACCAGATGAAAAATCTGCGATTCGTGTTTTGGAATCAAAGATTGGTGGAATCGAATATGAAAAGAAAGTGATTTTTCAATATGATGCTGTAGAAAAATGTGTGAAGCTTTCGGATCGCTATATGCATGAGGCATATCTTCCAAAGAAAGCGATTGAGATTGCAAGAGAAGTTGCGCAGCAAGTCGCAAAAACAAAAGGGGAGAATGGAGTTGTCACAGGAGAAGATGTTGCAAAGATTATCGCAACGAAGACGGGTATTCCTGTTACAAACGTTGCAGAAGATGAAAAGATGAAATTGCTCCATCTTGAAGATGAAATGCACGGAAGAATCATTGGGCAAGATGAAGCCGTGAAGGCGGTTGCGTCCGCACTTCGTCGCGCTCGTGCAGATTTGCGTCCAGGTTCTCGTCCGATTGCCTCGTTTTTGTTTCTTGGTTCAACAGGTGTTGGAAAAACAGAACTCGCAAAAACACTTGCGGCAACGTATTTCGGAAGTGAACAGATGATGATCAGAGTCGACATGTCTGAATATCAAGATGTGCGCAGTATGGATAAACTGATCGGCGCGCCCGGATCAAATCAGGGTGGACTCTTTTCAGAAGCGGTTCGCACGCG
>CAIKXH010000127.1 GCA_903831335.1 Candidatus Uhrbacteria bacterium
AGAATCTTCCTCAATGGACGAAAGTCTGAAGGAGCAATGCCGCGTGATCGATGAAGCCTCTAGGGGTGTAAAGATCTTTTATCAGGGACGAATTTGTGACGGTACCTGATGAATAAGTCACTGCTAACTTCGTGCCAGCAGCAGCGGTAATACGAAGGTGGCAAGCGTTACCCGGATTAATTGGGCGTAAAGCGTCCGTAGACTGTTTGAAAAGTTCTTGGTTAAATCTGGAGGCTCAACCTCCAGACCGCCAAGAATACTGTCAGACTAGAGACTGGGAGAGGTAAGCGGAATTGCCGGTGTAGTAGTAAAATGCGTTGATATCGGCAAGAACACCAAAAGCGAAGGCAGCTTACTGGAACAGTTCTGACGTTCAGGGACGAAAGCGTGGGTAGCGAATGGGATTAGATACCCCAGTAGTCCACGCCGTAAACGATGAATGCTAGGTATTGGGAGTATCGACCCTCTCAGTGCCGACGAAACAAGTTAACACATTAAGCATTCCGCCTGGGGAGTACGGTCGCAAGACTAAAACTCAAAGGAATAGACGGGGACCCGCACAAGCGGTGGAGCGTGCGGTTTAATTCGATGGTAAGCGAGAAACCTTACCTGGGCTTGAAAAACAGCTGCAAGCCACCCGAAAGGGAGGCCGCTTTCGAAGGTGCTGTTTAGGTGCTGCATGGTTGTCGTCAGCTCGTGGTGTGAACTGTTCCCTTAAGTGGGGTAACGAGCGCAACCCTTATCATGTGTTATATATGTCACATGAGACTGCCCGGGCAACCGGGAGGAAGGTGAGGATGACGTCAAATCAGCATGGCCCTTACGTCCAGGGCTACACGCGCGCTACAATGGTAGGAACAATGGGTTGCCAAGTCGTAAGACGGAGCTAATCCCTCAAAACCTACCTCAATACAGATTGAGGTCTGCAACTCGACCTCATGAAGACGGAATCGCTAGTAACGGCCAATCATCAGGTGGCCGTGAATACGTTCTCGGGTCTTGTACTCACCGCCCGTCACGTCAAGAGAGTCGGTAACACCCGAACGCCGCCGTAGGGCGTCGGAAGGTGGGATCGATAATAGGGACGAAGTCGTAACAAGGCACCCGTAGCGGAAGCTGTGGGTGGATCACCTCCTTTCTAGGGATATCAGAAACCTTCGGGTTTCAATCGATCCTAGGTCGAGATCAATTACATTGATTGGACACAATGCATCGCAAGATGCGCAACTGACGTTGCAATCACATAGAGTGATAAGCCCCTTATATAGAATATTCGCTTAGTTAAAAACCATCGCCTTGAACGGCGATGTTTTTGTTTGCTTGAGAAAAAAACAATTATAGCGTTTAATAGACTCACTATGCTTCACCGATTCGACATTCTTACGATTTTCCCAGCCATGGTTGATTCTTATGCAAAAGAATCGATTCTTGGTCGTGCGCAAAAAGCAAAGTTGATTGAGGTGAAGGCTCATGATCTTCGTGAGTTTACAACGGATAAGCATCACAAGGTTGATGACACCCCGTACGGAGGAGGGCCTGGAATGGTGATGAAGGTGGAACCGTTTGAAAAAGGTTTGAAAAGTTTGAAAGGTCGGAAAGGTTTGAAAGGAAATAAGACATGCGTGATCCTCACGGCAGCAAATGGTAAAACATTTACGCAGGCGGATGCAAAGCGTTTAGCAAAATACAGCCAAGTGATATTTCTTTGCGGACGCTATGAAGGGATTGATCAACGCGTAGAAGACAATCTTGTTGATGAAACATTTTCGATCGGGAACTATGTCTTAACAGGCGGGGAATTGCCAGCGCTTGTGATGACAGATGCGATTGCGAGAAATATTCCTGGTGTACTCGGTGCAGAAGCGTCTCTTGATAAAGAGTCGCATACAGAAGAGGGGTATCTTGAGTATCCACAATATACGAAACCAGAGAAGTATAAAAAATGGAGCGTGCCAGAAATACTTCTTTCAGGGGATCATAAGAAAATTGAAAAATGGAGAGAAGAACAAAGCAAAAAAAAGAAGCGAGAGTAATCTCGCTTTTGTGTTTATCCTCTTGGGGGTAATCCGAGTTCACTCGCGATCTCGTCGGCCCTATCTGCATCATAACTTTCTTTAGGCTGCCGAAGCTCATGTGCTCGCGCTTCAAACATCATTTCAGTTGTGACACCCTTTGGAAGAGAGGGTTTTGCGGATATTGAGCGCGCTTGTTCAGCAGCTCTTTTTGTTGTAGCTTTTGCTTCCTTTCGTCTCTTGAACTCACTCATGATTTCTCTAAAGAACCGTGTACGATCATCTCCCTGGATTTTGTGGTTATCAAGGGTTTGATAAATCGCCTGAGGAAGATGTTCGAATTTTTTGGAGAGTGATAAAGCTTCATCCGCCAATTTTTTGATGGATTGCATTTCTGCCTCCCTCTGAGAACCTTCAGGTGATCTTCGTTCTGACATACAAGGAAAGGGTAGCATAAAATTTCGACAAAGAAAAAACCGAGAACAAGATGTTCTCGGAAGAGTTATCGGATACCAGCGCGTTCTAGTTGAAGAATTTCATGTGCCCAATCCGTGCGATCTGTGTCGACGGCTTCTGGTTTTGGACACAGGGAGGCTCTGGTCGTATTCATGAGCGCGTGCAAAACCTGATAGCGACGTGCGTCGCCGATGTCAGGTTGCAGTTGATCAAGAGCAAGGTTCTTCACTTCTTCGATTCCAGCTTCTGGGTGACGAATTTTTAGCGCTGTGAGTTCAGATCTGAGCGAGCTGAATGCTGCCGCAGAATATCCTTCTGTTGCAAGTTTCAGTGTGTCGAATTCTGTACTGTCACGATTTGGTGGAGGGTCCATGATGGGCTTTACGGCCCACTCAATGAATTCATTTCGCTCATCACCTTCGGGATCAAGGATCGGGAAGATGATGCCAAGCCTCTCTGGTCTGCGCATGTCAGGCGAGAGCAAGTGAATGCGTGCCGTGATCAGAAACCAGAGAATCTTTCCGCGGAAGCGTCCATCAGACATCCATCCTTGGAATCGTCCGGTCAGGCGCTTTTCTGTTTCGTGCGTGTCTTTTCCCAAGCCTCCAAAGACTGTGTCTGCTTCATCGATGAAGACAGCGACTTTCTGAAGAGAGATGAGTACACGTTCAATCTTTTCCAAAATGACATCGGTCTGGCCGAACCATTGCGACCGAATGTTTTTGAAAATGAGCACAGGCATTCCAAGCTCTGCGACAATCGCTTCGAGTGTGAAGGTCTTACCACCACCGATCGGACCACTGACGCCGATGCCCGTAATAGCATCTTTGCCACTTGATCGCATGCGTGCAAACAATTCTTCACGGAACAGCTTTTTAATTTTGCCGTTTCCGACAACATCGTTGAGTGTGTGTGTTGGTTGTTTGAATTCCACGACACCTTCGCCGAGTTGTGATTCGATATACGTTTTCACGCGCACGATCACATCACTCAGAGAGATAGGGGACTTGTTGTGGATCGCTCCGATCAGAAGTTGGTGAAGGGCTTGGAGACTCAGGCCTGCTGTGAACGCGGCAAGTGTTTCTTTCGTGTCCCAAAGTGGAATCGGAGCTTTCGCTCGTA
The DNA here is from genome assembly GCA_903831335.1 of Candidatus Uhrbacteria bacterium. Classification (GTDB taxonomy): domain Bacteria; phylum Patescibacteriota; class Patescibacteriia; order UBA9934; family GWF2-40-263; genus XYB2-FULL-45-11. The sequence goes on from CAIKXH010000127.1 coordinate 3,591, forward strand.
CCACCTCAAACCACTCAATGAAATGCCTGCGTGCTTTTGTGTCAGGCGGTGGAATTTCCACAGTCATGACTTGCGGCAGACACATCACACTTCGATTCACTTGGCTGGCGTGTTCTGCGATCAGGATCACAGAGTCTTTTCCGTGCATGAATTCCGGATCTGAGAACCAGTCTTGGCAGAGCATGACACGTTGGAGCGCACCCTCGCTCAGTTGAGTGATGGGTGCCTCTGGGATGATCATGTCGATGCGTTCAACGAGGATGATGCAAAGATCGCCCAGGATCTCAAAGAGCATGAATTCCTCCGCATGAATTCTGAGATCACAGTACAAAACAATCTATAAACTAGCAAATAAAAAAGAAGCCATGATGTGGCTTCTAGCGATTACGGGTATTGCGCGGAGGTTCATCGGAGGGCCCCAGCAGCCAGCCGATGAATGCCCCAGCGATATATCCACCGACAAGGATGACAAAAAGCCAGAACAAAAGTTCGAGGCCACCTTCAATGTCCCGGCTGTTGTCCGAGTAGCCACCATCCGCAAAGACAGTGGAGGGGACAGTGATCAAAAAGAGCACGAGCGAGAGGATCAAAGTGCGCGTCTTGTTCACGGCATTCTCCTTTGTCTTGACCAGCCAACGACTGGAAGTCTGTTCGGTTGCGTAGAGATGAACCATTCACCTTCCGCATTCTTTTCGATCGGGAACGATTCTTTTGCAATGACCTTCTTCAGCAATCCTCCGAAGCGTCGAGCGACAGAGTTTTGCTGTATGACTTCTGCGCGACCGTCGAAGAGATCGACTTTCGAAATGATTGCCACGTGGCCAGGATTGCCATCGTTGTTGCCGCGATCGAAAACGAGGATGTCGAATTTCTCTGGCGGAGTTTTCGAACCATTCGGAAATGCAGTGAGTCCTTTTTCTGAAGCGTTCCAGAAGTAGGAATCCGCATGACCGGTTTGCGTCATGTTTCTGTGTTGGAGTCTTTGCGTATAGAAACGGTTGATGTATTCCACACACTGAAACTCCATTCCGTACGGACCACGTTCGTCACGGTCACCCGCGGCGTAAACGCTTACTCCTTCGAATTCTCCAAGCACGGTTCCGTGCGCAGGAGCATGAGTGGTCCAGTCTTTCGCATCTTCCATGGAGAGTATGATCCCGCACAGAAGACCGATGAAGACGCTGGTGAGTAACAAGTACTTAAATCTGTGACGCATTGTTTCACCTCATGGAAGGAAGTCGGGTACGGGTCAAACCCATTCCGATAGGACATCAGAAGGGTTTTTTCTAGCAACGTGTCTGCCTTTTGGAACATGCCGTGCCATGAAGTCGGAACGAAATCCGGTTCAGAAGGGAAGCGGAGGAATCGCTTCAGAGACATCCACGGCCACACGTTTTGTTTAAACGCAAGTTCGCGGTTTGTCTGCACGAAGTGAAATTCGCTTGGCGTCAGAATCCAGTCCGGAGCAACAGCGCGCGATTTCTCGTGCACTTCTGCAACCCACACAGGATCCATGTCACCACGCCCAAACAGTTGTTCGAGTGTCTCGATGCGCATCGGATGCTCATCACCCAAATGGAAAAAGTGAATGACTTTTCCACGCAGGATCAGAGCGACGTGACTGTTCACATCCGCACCAACGGTACGAATGCTTTCCCACCATGTGGTCTTGTTCCAGAGAAGTCCGATCACGTACAACTTGTCGTTGTCGAAGGCAAGCGATTTCACCTGATGAATATTCGCTTCCTTTTTTCCCGGTGCAAGTTTTCCGTCTTTGTCGAAGTCTTCTGTCACGTCCCACACAGTTGTGAGTTTCCGATTGTTCGCTACGCATCCGTTGCACGGACGCAAGGAGCGAAACTGCCATGCACTCGTGTGGAAGAACTTGATTCCCGTGAGAAGGGAAATGTACTTCACCACGACAGCCGAGCACATGTTGCGATCATGCTCCCACCAGGGAAGCAAGTGTGGCAACGCGTTCGTTCGGACAATGTAGTTTGCAAGTGCGCTGCGATCTTCTTGGCTCAGTCGATTCGACTTCGCCCAGAAAACATTTTCCTCCGCACGCGCTTGCTTCTTCACATCAGGATACTCTCGGTACAGATAGACACCAGCAATGATGCCGATGATCAACGAGACTCCGATCAGGGAAAGGAACACGCGCAAGATCTTGCGCCTACGAGAAATCTTCGCGACGTTCGGAAGCGGGTTCGTATTCACAAGAACTCCTTTGTCGATTTTATCGACTTGTTGTGTGAAATCAGTTTGTCCCAACAGGGATGAACTCATCTCACACAATAAGAAGACGCGTGATCATAGCGTATTTTTCCGTTTTTGTCAACAGAAAAACCCGCCAAACGGCGGGTTTCCAATTGTGTTACCCCTCTCCTCATCGAGGAGAGGGCATGGGAGAGGTACTTATTCCGCAGCTGGTGTTTCTGGAGCTGCTTCAGGAGCAACTTCTTCTACAACAGGTGCTGGGGCTTCTGCAGCAGCTTTTGCGGCTTCTGCTTCTGCCTTAGCTGCTTCTGCTGCGGCCTTCTTAGCCTCTTCTTCAGCAAGTTTTGCAGCTTCTGCCTTTGCTTTTGCTGCATCTTCCTTCGCTTGCTTATCTGCATTTGCCTTTTCCATTGTTTTTACACGTTTTCCGCTGATGTGAGATTTTGCAATTTTCTTTCCTTCTACGAGTTTGTGATCCAAAAAGAGATTCCAAACTGTTTCTGAACATTCTGCACCATTTGCAATCCATTGCTTTACATCATCTGCAACAACAACCAATTCTTTTGAACGTGGGTTGTAGTGTCCAAGGATAGCGATTGTTTTTGCCCATGGATCACGTGTTTTTGGTTGAACAACAACACGGAAAATTGGGGCCTTTTTCTTCCCAACGCGGGAAAGACGAATTGATAACATAGGGGGGGGGAAGTGAAGGAGTGAATGAGTGTAAGAGTGATGGAAGGGGACATTGTTTTTTAAAAAAAGACAAAATACCTTAACTTTTTCACTCTTTTACTTTTTCACTTTGTTTTAAATTCTTCAAAATGGCTAGATATTCCATTTCTCTGAGGTCTCATGTCATGTGAGAGCGATGAC
>CAIKXH010000128.1 GCA_903831335.1 Candidatus Uhrbacteria bacterium
AATGAAACAAAATAAAACAATACAATCTGCACGATCGGTTTCAGATAATATCGATTAAACACTTCATTTGAAACCATGAGGAGCGCGAGCAAAATCATGATGGGCCAGCTTGCCGAAAGCGCACCACTGAACCAATAAAATACAAGCGACGAGCTCAAAAGCGCACCGAACGTGAACTGAATTAAAAACGCTGCCATCAGGCGCGGACGTTCTTGTTCGACAATATTCAACAGAGCGATACATCCGGCCGCAACACAATAATAGATCCCCAGAATCCAGAATGTCGTTTCCACATTCAGTGTTTTAAATGTTACGAAATCCACGGCCGTACCAAACAGAAGCGTTGCTGGCATAAGCAAGCGCTCGTATTTTTCAAACAATTTTTTGATGGTCTTAATTGGCATAAGGAAGAAATTTTTTCTTTCGCGTTTCCCGATGAAACTTTACGGCAAACCTGTGTGCCTCATCCCGCACGCGCTGAAATAATTCTTTTCCACGAGACACAGCTCTGACCAAATCTTTGTTTGATCGATCAAACACGAATCGGTCCTGCTTCCGATCGAATCCTTTTGCAATTCCGATAATAGGGATATCTAATCCGAGTTCGTCGAGTACGGCTTGCACACGATAAACTTGCGCTTCTCCCCCATCAAGAATCATCACCTCAGGCCTCTCCCATCCGATCCCAGCCCTTTCCGACCTTTCAGACCTTTCCAACCTTTCCAACCTTCTTCGTATTACTTCTTCCATGCTTGCAACATCATTCGTTCCAACAACAGTTTTAATTTTGAACTTCCGATAAAGATTCTTTGCAGGCACACCATCGAGAAACACCGTCATGGATGCGACAGGATTCGTTCCGGAAATATTCGAGTTGTCGTATGCTTCGATGCGACCTTCAAGATTGATCTTGTCTGTTGAGAGTTTCTCGATCGGCAGCGCGTAATCTTCTTTTGTGAGAAGCGCGACATCTCGGATATGTTCGAATGCGAATATCTTTCTCTGTAATGCAGCAGCATCCTCGAATCGCAATTCCTTCGAGGCTTGTTTCAATTCTTTTTCCATGTCACGAACAATCACAGACTTTTTTCCATCAAAAAACTGGATCAATTGTTTGATAATATGTTTGTACTCTTTTTTTGAAATCGCTCCAACACACACGCCGGGACATTTCTTTAATTGATAATCAAAACACGCGCGCGGCGCGAGACCTCTCCCATGCCCTCTCCTCGATGAGGAGAGGTGTAACGCGTTTGGAGGAGAACAGATAGACCACGGAATCATCGGTCTCACAAGTTCAAGAGCACGCCTCAACGACACACCGCTCGTATACGGACCAAACACGCGCAGAAATTTCTTCTTCGCTTCCAGAGAAAGAGTCTTGTCGAAAGGCTTCACGCCAAATCGTTCCAATTCGTGACCTCGAAAGAAAACGGGTTTTGGAAAATCTTCATTCGTGATGCACAAGTACAAAAAACTTTTATCGTCACGTTCCAAAATATTGTACTTTGGTTTTTTTGCTTTGATCTGGTTTGCCTCAAGAACCAATGCCTCAAGCACAGAAGGGGTTTCGACGTAATCAATGCGAGCAATCTGCGAAACCATTTCCTCAATCCGAGGATCTAATCGCTTATTCGCAAAATAGGAGCCAACACGACGCTTTAAAGACGTGGCTTTTCCAACATAAAGCAGATTTCCAGCCTTGTTGTAATAAAAATACACCCCTGGGACATCCGGAAGACTTCTGTGTTTGATTGTGATAGTATTTGGTATCATATTGCTGAAGTAGTAAAGTAGAAGAGAAGAAAAGAAGTAAAGTCATTATATTTACTCTTTTTTCCCTTTTTACTCTACTACTCTCCTACTTTACTACTTTACTACTTTTCCTCCTATGAAAAAGATCATTACAGCCCTCGCACTCATCACCCTTCTTGGTGCCGGATGTGCAAAGACCCCTGCCCCAGCCACACAACCCGTTTCAGAAACAACTCCGCCCATCACAATTGGAAACGAAGGCCTTGTCGTTGAAACGGTCGGTGGGGATGAAACAAAAGCGCAACCAAATACAATTGAAACAAAAACCGGGGAAACAGACGAAGACGGGATCCAAATTATTGATATCGCTCTTGGATCAGAAAACTCTGTAAAAACAATTGACCTGAAAGTTGGAAACAATTTTTTTGAACCAAACGTCATTACAGCAAAACCTGGAGAAAAAATCCGTGTAGATTTCCGTGGAGTTGTCGGAACACACACCATCTTGATTGATGCCTCCAATGTAAAAATGGATATTAAAGACGGTTCAGGATTTATCTTTTTTGCCCCAACCAAACCAGGCTCATATCCAATCTATTGTGACGTAGGAAACCATCGTGCAAAAGGCATGGAAGGAACCTTAATCGTCAAATAAATTACTTCTGATCGAATGAGTAGACTCCATCCCAACCTTTTGGCGGATGGAGTTTTAAGTTTGTCGAGCGTTCGAGAAATAATTGGCTTGGACCATCGTTTGTGAGTTCAATCGCTTTTTCAAATTTTCGGATCGCCATATCCCAGTTCCCTTTTGTATAAGCGAGACGACCTTGTTCAAAATATTTGTGTGCATCCTGTTCTTTTTGATTTGGCTTTTTCAATAAGACTTCAAAAATTTTTGTTGGCTCTTGTTTTCCCTTCACCACAATCAAATCCAATTCACGGAACCAAATTTCTTTTGATGCAGAAAAAGCTGCGCGCGTCTGTTCAGTCACAAGAATCGACGTACAATAATATTTGGTGAGGCTTTCGAGACGTGATGCGAGATTCACTTCGTCACCCATGACTGTATAGTTAAATCGTTTGCGCGAACCCATGTTTCCCACCACAACATTTCCGGTATTCATTCCGATTCCAATCGCGAGTGGCGTTTTCGAGCCTTTATTCAACTCCTGTAATTTTTTCATCATGGCAATCGAGCTTTTGCAAGCATCCGATTCCTGGTTTTCATTCTCAAGCGGCGCACCCCAAAACGCCATGATGGCATCGCCAATATATTTATCCACGACTCCATGATGTTCCATAATAATATCCGTCATGGCTGTGAGATATTCATTCAATAGTTGTGTGAGCTCTTCAGGAGAAAGCTTTTCGGAAATGGTTGTGAATCCACGAATGTCCGAAAACAAAATCGTCATGCGTTTTGATTCTCCGCCAAGTGATAATTTTTCTGGGTGCTTAATGAGCTCGTCGATCACCTGCGGCGTTAAATAATATTGGAAACTATTTTTGATAAATGCTTTTTCTTTTGCGGTCGTGATATATCCGAATGCAAGAAAAACAATCGTCGAAAAGACAAAAGCAAATAATAAATAGAAAATAGGTAAGATGAGAAATGCTCCGAACGCGATTGATGTTGCTACAGCGACAGCAATAAGCAAACCGAGTAATGCTCCGAACAAGACTGTCATTTTTTGAATCTGTTTTACACAAAGTCCAACAAGCAAGACAAGAAGAGCGATCAGCGCGTAACCGATTGGAAACGCGAGGTTCTTAAAAAATCTTCCTTGCAACAATGTATCAATCGCATTTGCATTCGCGAGCACCCCAGGCATTTGGTTAAACGGTGTTGCAACAAAATCATGTAAGTTTGGAGCTGTTACCCCAATCAACACAATTTTGTCTTTCCAAATTCTTGATGGAACACGTCCTTCTAACACATCCACGAATGACACAG
>CAIKXH010000129.1 GCA_903831335.1 Candidatus Uhrbacteria bacterium
ACGAAGTTTTACCAAGCTTCTACAAGTGAAATGTTTGGTCAGAATAATGAAAAAGGTATACAAACAGAAGAAACACCTTTTCATCCACGCAGCCCATATGCAATTTCAAAACTTTATGCGTATTGGATGACGGTGAATTACAGAGAAAGTTATGGAATGTTTTGCGCAAATGGAATTCTTTTTAATCACGAATCGCCTATTCGAGGAATAAACTTCGTAACCAGAAAAATTTCTGACGGCGTCGCAAGAATTAAACTGGGCTTAAGTGATAAGATCTTATTGGGTAATTTAGAAAGTAAACGCGATTGGGGGTTTGCTGGTGATTATGTGGAGGTTATGTGGCTCATGATGCAACAAGAAAAACCCGATGATTTTATTATTTCAACTGGAGAAACTCATTCGATTAAAGATTTTCTGGAAAGAGCATTTTCTCATGTAGGTATTTCTGATTGGGAAAAATTTATCGAATTAGATCCTCGGTTTAATCGTCCCCAGGAACTTCTCACGCTACAAGGGAAATCAAATAAGGCAAAAAAAATTCTAGGTTGGGAAGCAAAAATGAAGTTTGATGAATTGGTTAAAATAATGGTGGATGCAGATTTAAAGAGATTATCTGAAAATAAAGAACTCGAATCATAGATTTATCAGGAGGAAATCCACCAAAGAGTCAATTAAAATAAAGAAAACAAACATATGAAGGTTGCCATCGGCATGAAAATCACAAATGGTCCGTTTGGTGGCGGTAATCAATTTGCAAAAGCTCTTCATTCTTACCTTATTGAATGCGGCCATGAAGTTTTTTTTGATTTAGTAAGATCAGATCTCGATATCATTCTTTTAACGGATCCTCGTTCTTATTTGCAATCCGTTTCATTTGGACCCTTGGAAATATTGAAGTATGTAAGAAATGTAAATCCGGATGTTATCTTGGTGCATCGCGTGAATGAGTGTGATGAGCGCAAAGGGACAAAAACTCTCAATCGTGAACTCGCCCTTGCTAATTCTATTATGGATCACACGATTTATATTGCATCTTGGCTCATTGATCTTTTCAGAAAACAGAATTTAAAATTTACAGAACATTTTTCTGTAATAAAAAATGGTGCAGATGAAGCGATTTTTACGTTTGAAAAAAAGAAATTAGATTCAACAAAGAAAATTAAGCTTGTGACACATCACTGGGGGGCGAACAAAATGAAAGGATGGGATGTGTATTCAGCAATTGATGCGAAGTTAGAAGATGAAACGTTTCGTTCAAAATATGAATTTCATTTTATTGGAAATGTTCCAGAGGGGGTAGAGATAAAAAATATTATTGTTCATGAACCATGCACTGGACGCGTTTTAGCATCTTTGCTTAAATCGTGTGATGTTTATGTCACCGCATCGATTAATGAGCCTGCTGGAATGCATCATGTTGAGGGGGCTTTATGTGGTTTGCCACTCTTGTATCGAAATAGTGGAGCGCTCCCAGAATATTGTAATGGTTATGGAATGATGTTTGAAGGTGTTCAAGACTTTTTTTCTGTATTAGCATCGCTTGTTTGTCATTATGATGAGTACACTGAGCGAATGAGGTTGTAT
>CAIKXH010000130.1 GCA_903831335.1 Candidatus Uhrbacteria bacterium
CTCAACCGCCTGAAGACCATGCCCAGACTTTCTGGTTCCTGTTGTTGCGGCTGCGACATCATCAAGTTTTAATCGAAACCCCAATGATTTATGAATCTCAGCTAAAATGTCCAAACCCGGAAATGTAAGAAAGTTTCCACCGTAATAGTTGTTCATCACAGGAAGATCAAAACCAACCGTATTATACCCAATAATGCGATCCGCATGCTCTAAACGCGGCCAAAGCTTTGCAAGCTCATGCTCTTCAAACGCTTCATACGTATCCGTCTCATAAAAATAACACCCGATCACGGAAATTTTCAGACGCGAATGATCATACCCCCCAACATCTTGAAAGGTATTCTGTGTTTCAATATCGAGAACGACTTCTTTATTCATAACGGGAAGATTGTACTATACATTTCAAAGCGAGTACAAGACGGACTTTTCCACTCTATTGACCGCACAGATATTCACCAAAAAAATTTCCACACAGCTTTCGGATAGCACACAAGATACAGATTAAACTGTCTTTTAAAGACCGAATAACCTTTCCATGCGCGCGGATTTCCTTTTTTCCAAACCAATCCGAAATTAAAATAACGAATCCCCTCTTTTATTCCTTGTTCATACCAATGATGAATAAGCCCAACTCCAACCGATGTGTGTCGGGCCTTATCATGAATAAACGAAACGGTATGAATAGACTGACGAATATCCGGATACTGAATCACCGCAAGACCCGCGATGATCTCTTGCGTCTGTTTATCTCTGGCCGCAAAGAGTCTTACGTTTTCAGGATGACGCTTGAGTCGAAATTGCAAGACACGAATAAACCCTGTTCGTGTAAGCCATTCAATCTTTTTCGATGCATGGAATGCTTCTGAAAACTCCTCGATCTGAACAGGGACAATCTCATATTTTTCCTCTCGCAACCACTTTTCCCGATGCCTCCTCGCGTGCGATGACCATTCCTTCCAATACGTCTGTTGATTTTGTTCTGTGATCATTCCAATTCCTCTTTGCTCGCTCACGTCATCAAACCAATGCTTCATCCAACCCTGCTTTTGCATCTGTTCTATTGGCTTCCAAATAACAAGCTGTGCTTTCGAAAGCATATTGAGCTTGGGTTCCTTTGCTGAACAATAGGTATCAATACTGTACCATCCGTGTTTCGAACGCAGACCAAGACACCCAGCCTCACCAATCACTTCCATGTCTTTATCATCCATTGTTTCGACATCGAGGTAAATCCGCGACTGTTGTCTGTCAACGAATCCATCCGGAACAGGATCTCCGATCTTTCCTTGTCCAAAATTTCGATAAATCGCCATTTTGTTTGAGGCGTATCTCACATCACTCCATCGTGAAAAAAATCGATCAAATAGTACGGAGATATTCTTTTTCTGTTTATAAAAATTTACGGCAAGATACCCATCCCGATGCAAACTCGACACCAATTGTTTTAAAAAGAGATCTGTCTCAAGAAGTGGAGAAACAGAACTTCCGACAAACAAATCCACAAAAATGACATCGTATCTTTTTGAAGAGAGAGACATTTGTTCTCTTGCATCACCAACCACAATCTCTACAGATTCGAGATCATGTGGATTCAAATAAATCGTTTGGGCGATTTCAACCATGACAGGATCGTATTCCACTGCAACAATATGTGCTTTTGGAAATCGTCTTTTAATTTCTCTCACCGCCCCTCCACCACCAAGCCCGAGCAATAAAACATCCTTTGGTGCATGGTCTTTAGGAATAGAGCGCAAAAGTTTTCGAAATAACCGATCGATGTATGGACCCGATTGAAAACAATGGCCCACAACCATCTCCACAGAACCAAAAAAACGACTTACAAAAATCGTTCCATTTTTTTCAGACACAAAAGATTTCTTAAAAGAAATCCACTCTCGTATTTTCTTATACAATCCCTTCATAACACACCCGACACTCATGCCGCATGAATAAGAAAATCACCCCTGTTTCTCACCCTATGGAATCAAATAAAGATATATGATTTCGCTCCCCACTTTTTTTGTTGCCTTAAGCGGGAGAGTCGGAAAGACAAATGTTCGAGAGATCACACGTGTTCCAGACGGATAATCACGAACCAATAATGGTTCGAGTTTTTCATTCACTTCTGGAAATAAATAAATAGAAATAATATCCGCCTTTGGCAGCACGGCACCACTCAAGAAATTTTCTCTACGAAATTCCACTTTTTTTGAAACACCATGCATCCATGCACGTAATTTTGCATACAAAACAAGTGCACGCAAATATTCAAACCCGATTCCTTTTGCCCCATAAGCCTCTGCCGCAAGAATCGTAATCGCACCATCACCTGATCCATAATCAACAAGGACATCCCCAGGTTTCAAACCTGCAAATTCCAACATCTCCTTTGCAAACGCCTTATTTGTTCTCACCCATGGAACTCCATAAATTCCACGAACCAATAAGTACAGAATAAGAACTAGAAAACAGAGCAAAATAACCTGGATAACCATCATGAGACCAATTAAAATCGTTCCTACCATACATTTGATAAATGAGCCTCATTATTATTTCATGAGAAAAAACTCTTTCGCTTTGTTCCACAACCGATCTTCCCCATGCTCTTTTAGATATGCCCACCACTCCACACCCCAAAAATAGGCTTCGGAAATAGATGTTTCTTTTGTGAAACGAACATTTTCTGCAAGATCCTCTGCGGTAAATTTACTGTACCAATAAGATGCAGATTGATTTTTGTAATCCTCTGGAAACCAAGGCTCTGCTTGTAATTCTGAAACAATCGTTTGTTTCCCTCTTCCATCAAGAGGCGCCATACGTGACCGATAGAACAAAGGAGAAAGAGGATATGTGAAATATCCAAATACTGTATTCCACGTCATGCGATACACAGAAATTCCAAAGACATCACTTAACTGTGCAGTCGTTCCCCATGGCTGCATTTCCCCGCTCGCTGTCATTTGAATAGGCCGTGTGTCCAATGCACGAACGAACCCGATTTCTTCTTGTAAATCTTTTTCACGAATCTGCTGACACACACCAAATGGGAGAAACGGTTCATTTTCTAGTTGCCAACGTTCAATTGCTGGAGAATTTTTATATCGACGAACAACTGCTCCCAGCATATCAAGCACAGCTTTTTGCTGATCGTCTTGAGAGAGTTTTTCTGCCCAGTTTGGAATAAAACACTCTGGCCATCTTGGAACTTTACGTCCGAGTGCCAATGTTAATTTCACCTGATGTTCTTCAGAATATTTTACGAGTTGATCTAACTGATTCCAATCAAACTGACCCTTCTCCCTCTCCAGATCAGACCAGTACACAGGAATTCTTACAGCACGCACCCCAAGATCATCAATCAAATCACGATACGTCTTCATGACGTCTAGCCCAAGATATGAAGCATAGATGGTTGAATACGTCACACCAAAACGCGTGGGTTTTTCAGGGGTCTGTCTCAAGAAAACAGATGCGCGCGCAAACAGAAAACACCCTACGACAAGTATCGCGACGCAGAGTGCTCTTATCCAAAATTGTTTTTTTGTTAAATTCAACATGCTGTTAGAGAACACATGAAAAAGAAAACTAAATCTCTTCTCGTTTTTCACGCAAAAATGCAAGCCAGTTCTCAATAATTTCAATTGCTGCTTTGAATGGTGCCTCAATGATAAAGTCGAAAAAGAAAAGGAAGATGTTCACGCGTGGCGCACGCAGAGAAATCCATCGACCAACACGAATCATAGGCATAAACAGAATATCGCTCAGAATCAAGAAGAATCCGCGTTGGTTTTCTATCAAGAGCAAATCTCTGCGTGTATTTCTGATGCGAATCCCAAAGTATGCGACAAGAGAAAGGAAGAAAAGGAAGAAAGCGATCGACATTGGATTAAATCCAAACTTATGAAGGAACGCAACAATAAGGGCTGTCACAGCAAAAAAGACAACGGCATATAATCCGTGAAATACCCACCAGAGTGCACCGTGTGCCCAAGGACTTTTTTGCTTAAAGACAAACGTGACATCCTCCCCCATTCCAAGGAACGCATGAAGTTCTTCCAAAACGTCCGCTGTATTCTTTTTTTCTGGAATACGCACACTTAATCCAATGAGCGCGAGCAAAAACGGAGGAAAAGTAATATTCACGATCAACGGCAAAAAATTGGTCGATTGTAAAATAAATATTTCATATGGGTATTCAACCATGAATGCCAAAATACTTTTTGTGAGCAACAAAAAGAACGCAGCACGAAATACGGTTCTGGTAAGCTTGGAGCGAAATGATCCGTAACGTTCTTTTGCTGCTGCCTCAATCGCCTTATCAATCGCCTTTGTGTCCGATGACATAACAGCACTCTGAAATGCCTCAGGATTATCTTGAGCAACATCAGAAATCAATCGAAACACAACTGCATGACGGCGCACAAACCGGTGAACCGCATCTCCGCTTACATGATGCAACTCACGTTCGACAGAAGAATAGACTTTGTGAAAATTCATGGCAATTTCCCTCACGACCGCGTCTTGCGCATGTGCTGTTCTCCACTTTGGATAATAGAGCGTAAAAATACGATAACGTAACGTTGCCTCATTGGATTTCACAACAGAACGATGAACAGCAATATACAGCTGCAAATCTTGATCTGCTTCTTGTACAAATTTTGACTGCCATTTTGTCCGTGTTCTCAGCACCTGGTACGCATAACTCGCAAGAGCTTCATCAATACAAGGTGGTCCGATCAGATATTCAATTTCTGTTGAGAGAACATCCAACAACCAATCATACTGTGCATGATCTTCTTTATTCTCCCCATTCAAGCCAGCAAATAAAATTTTATATTTCTCAAAAACATCTGCAACCGTATCAATCGTAGCGTTTGGAATCTTGTGATTCGGAAGATAACGAGCCCAAATAAGTTCTCGAATCAATTTTGTGGCAAGTTGTTTTGAATCAAGCTCACCAAGACGACGTTTCAAGATGCGACGTGTCGCATTTCTGCGCAACAAATGCTCTTCATCATACTCAAGAGTATTTCTTACGGTTTCATAAATAGAGACCGCAACAGAGACTGTTTCAGAAACATTAATGACATCTTCCGTATTCGGTTCATACGCCTCTTCTTTGCGAATCTGCATGACAGTCGCAAGAAGATGCTGGA
>CAIKXH010000131.1 GCA_903831335.1 Candidatus Uhrbacteria bacterium
GGGCTTGTTTCAGATGATCAAATCCAGGTGCGATGATTACCGCGATTTGATTCGCAAATATAAACAAGACAGCAGCGATAATGATCATTCCAAATCCAATGAGGTGCAGCATGTTATTCGCAAATTGCCACGCTCTCTCTCGCTGCAAGGGATTTTGGTAATACTTCGTAAACATTGGAATAAAACTTGCCGACAAAGCCCCAATCACAAGCAGATTAAACAAAAAATCTGGCACTTTGAATGCTGCATAATAAATATCCAATGTATTACCCGCCCCAAACATTCCTGCCAACACCCGATCACGAACCAAACCAAGCACCCTGCTCAAAAATGAAAAGAGACCAACAAGAATCGCAGCACGGACAACAGAAGTAGACTCGAATCGAAAAAATGAAAACAAATTATTCTTCAGAAACATGAATTTGCTTTAATGCTTTATCTGACTCCCCTTTTCCAGGACGATTTTTTGATTTCAATTTAAACAAGGCAATACATGCACCTAACAAAGAAATACCAAGAAGAGTAAGTAAGGCAATAATCCAAGGATTGTTGAAACTGAAAAATGTAACATGAATCTCTGCAGACTCTTCCTTCACTTCCCCATTTTTATTTATTGTCTTTAAGATCACTTTAAATGATACTGATTTGGAATATACATGTGTGACACTTGTCTTGCTTGATCGAACATTATCCCCAAAATTCCATTCATAAACAGAACCATCTTGTATTGGAGCGATAACTCTAAAATCAAACGTGTTCCATGACTTCTTTTCATATGTGAAAACAGCATTTGACGACAATCCTTCATTCTCAGATATTTCTATTTCACCTTGATTCACAAGATCACTCACAGGAACGCCTTCAGAAATCACCGCATCAGAAACTTGCACTGTATTTATAGCAGCTGTTTTTGTTGTGCTGGAATTTTTTTGATCCACTGTTGGACTCGTAACAAGTGCTGATTTTTCTTCCGTTTTCACAACAGGCTTCGGAACAATTTTTGGAGGTGTTTTTTCTAAAACCCATCTCTTTGGATCAAGTGGATAGGCATCATGTGCATCATCTGTTCCATCCCCGTCTGTGTCTATAATAATAGGGTTTGTTCCAATCTCTGACTCGACCGCATTGGATAAACTATCTCCATCTTTATCATCATCACAAGCATCACCAAATGCGTCACGATCCGTATTTACCTGTGTTGTATTTGAGATGGTGGAACAATTATCCGCTCCGTTTTGAATGCCATCATGATCATCATCAAAAATAGGCGTGAACATGCCAGTGATTGCAACGTTGTTATCCAAATTAATATCCGCTGGTTTTGTTCCACTAATGACAGCCCTTAAATTAAACGAACTGGCCGGAACCACAAAATCAACGAAAACTTCTTCAGGGTCACTCCCAGAAACAACCGAGATGACCTGAGGTTCAGAGATAAGATCACTTCCCTGATAAAAGGAAACGTACCCAACAACATCAACAGTTCCGATATTATGAACCTTTGTATAAATACGAATATTATCACCCACAATAAGTGGTGATTTTGAAAAACGGATATCTGCGGGAAGAACTCTCAGATCGGCCCCTGCTGTCGCATGGGCAAACAAAGGGAGAAAAAGAAAAAACGGAAACAGCAGAATAAAGGAGCGTTTTAACATAGTTCAAATAAATCACCTGAGTGAAGCCAGTTATGTGCGGCCTCATCAGAGGTCAAATGAAGTTCCAATGAAAAAGTTGGGTGAACCCTGACAAACACGTGTGATAGTACAACCTCTGGTCTTTCCGCATGCCTCAATGTTACCACGTGATGATTTTTCAGGTGAAGTTTTTTTGCCATCCGATCAGAACAATGAAGATGACGTGCGGGCACAATAACAGAAGCGGTTGCGCGAACAATTCCAGAAGGTCCAATCAGTTTACAAGATGATGCTCGTAATAAATCTCCCGATTGTCTTGTGGGTGCTTTTAATCCGATGGCAAATGCATCTGTAAGAGAAAGTTCAACCTGTGTTTTTTGACGCACAGGACCA
>CAIKXH010000132.1 GCA_903831335.1 Candidatus Uhrbacteria bacterium
GTGATGAACATTTGTATCAATAAAGTCCCGAACCACATGAATGATCATGTCCACTTCACGGATATTCGAGAGAAACTTGTTTCCAAGACCCTCTCCTTTATGGGCACCCTTCACGAGTCCGGCTATATCCACAAACTCGATCGCGGTTGGAAGAATCTTTTCAGACTTTGCGGCATCAGAAAGCAATTTCAAACGCTCATCTGGAACCTCAACAACCCCAACGTTTGGTTCGATGGTACAAAAAGGAAAGTTTGCACAATCCACTTGTTTCTTTGTGAGTGTTTTGAAGAGAGTAGACTTCCCCACGTTTGGGAGCCCAACGATTCCAACTTGTAACATATTCTTTGTGTCATCCTGAGCGGAGCGAAAGATCTCCCCTCAATTAATAGCGTATCGCGAAGAGTATAGCGATGAATTCAGTTTATGTCGATAGTTGATCTTCATCTCAATAATCTGTATTCTTTTTCCACACGGGCCCTTAGCGCAGCTGGTAGCGCGTTTCCATGGCATGGAAAAGGTCAGCGGTTCGATCCCGCTAGGGTCCACCATTCGACTATCTCTATTTTACTATTGAAGATAGTCAAATAATGCTTGTTTAAATTTTCATTTATTTAATACATACGCAAAAAAACTATGTCAAAACAAACATCTAAAATCATTCTTGTTGTAGTAATTGTGTCTATCATCATTGGGGGTGGAATCTATTTTTTGAAAAATCAAAATAAAATCTCATCAAATCTGACCCCTACCACTCTGAATAATTCTCAACCCTCTTTAGAGGAGAAGATTGTCTCTGACAAACCAACAATTACATCTCCCTCAAATGGAGATGTAATTGCCAATACAACCATAACAATAAAAGGGAAAACCAAACCAAACTTTTTAGTGTGGGCATATATCAATACACCCGCATCAGAACAGCTTGGTATCAACTCATACGCAAATGGAGGAGCTGGTAAAGCAGATTTAAACGGGAATTTTGCATTCGATTTAGCAGAGCCGTGCTCCCATAATTTGACGGTCGTGTTGGCAGCTGTTGATGAAGTGAATTCAAATAAAGAATACTGGAGTAAGAGTGACTTGAGCGAACCTGTTTCTTTTACAACAACAGGAGCGTTGCCATTCAAATGCAGTCAGTAAAAACAACATGTAAGACTAGCCGTAAATAAAAACTTGATGCGACTCGCATCAGGTTTTTTGTTACATATTTTGTCACTCTTAAAATCAACTTTTGCTTCCGAAAATTTCCTGTAATTTTGCCCTTGTCTTTGGCCCAACCACACCGTAACTTGGATCAGATTTCGATTTAACGATTCCGTATTTTAATTGAAATTTTTGTACAGCTTTTTTTGTAAGTTGTCCAAAATATCCAGTGACTTTTCCTTCAGGATAAAATTCTGGTTTTGTCGCGAGTAGAATCTGCAATCTTCGAACATCATTTGATGTACTTCCGAGAGAAAATGGTTTCGTGAAAATAGCAGATGGTAAATTAGATGGTGGAGGCAATTTTCCTTTTTGAGGAACGGACGCAAGA
>CAIKXH010000133.1 GCA_903831335.1 Candidatus Uhrbacteria bacterium
ATGCTTCCGAGATAATAAAATTACTTCCGCAAAAACCTGATGGCATTTTATTGGCCGAGATCTTTGAGCAAATTGCCCGCTTGGGCATGGTTCACCCCGTTTTTCAGCCAATTCCTACTTCGTAATTGGCATAGGTATTGTCAAATGCCGGTTTATTTCTATTGCTGGAACATGCCAATATATATGGGATATTTGACCTGATTGATCACGATCTTGTTTTTGAGAACGCATCCACTAACAAAATCAAAATGAACCATATTAAAACGATGCTATGCGGCAACTTTATAGGCATTGACAAACTGGAACGGCTGAAATTGCTGCAAAGCGATCCGCTGATCAACGAATTCGCAATTTCGATCAAAGAGCCGGAGACGGTATCAAGATTTTTAGGGAATTTCAGCTACAAAACCACCCACATGCTGCGAGAAATCAATTTCAAGGTCTTCAAAAAACTATTGAAAAAGAAAAAACTAAAATCCATCACAATCGATATCGACAGCAGTGTTGTCAACGTGGAAGGTCACCAAGAAGGTGCGGTCAAAGGATTCAATCCCAAAAAGCTTGGGAACAACTGTTACAACATCTAGTTCGCATTCTGTGATGAATTGAAGGCAAATATTACTGGATTTATAAGAAGCTGCAATACATATACCGCAAACGGTGCTACTGAAATGATCAAAGTAATCGTTGCTCATATCAAAACAGATGATTTGGAAATCCTTTTCCGCATGGACAGCGGTTATTTTGATGACGATATTATTGAAACCATAGAATCCGCCGGTTGCCAGTATTTGATCAAGGGGAAAGAATATCCAACACTCGCCTCTCAAGTTACAGCTCCATCCATTTCATTCATTAAAGGTGATGAAGGCAGGGAAACAACTGAGCTTTTCACGAAACTGGACACTTGGGATAAGGACAGAAGATTTGTCGTATCCCGCGTATTGAAACCAGAAAAAGATAGAGCGCAATTATCCCTTCTGGAAGGTGATGAATTCGAGTACTTTTACTTTGTGACCAATACCGAACTGCCTTCAGAAAAAGTAGTAATTGCTTACGAAAAACGCGGCAATGCTGAAAATTACATCAAAGAAGCCAAGTATGATATGGCTGTTGGTCACCTATTACTCCAATCATTTTGGACCAACGAAGCGATCTTTCAGTTGATGATGCTCACTTACAACTTATTCTTGTTATTTAAGGCTGACTTCGCAAAGGGAGCGGAATACCGGCAGCAAATCAAGACGTTCAGATTGAAATACATTTTTCTCGCCGGAAAAATCATCCGAACAGCCAGAAGTGTGGTGATGAAGCTTTCTGCAAAATACCCTTATCGGGAAATTTATGAACAAAGTGTTTCCTGAAAAACAGCCTTTTTCATGTCTCAACCCATTATTTGTATTTAAGTCAGGCCGAGAAAAATCATTTCCAACATCCGATTTTATGAAATGAATCGCAAAAACGTTACTCAATGGAGGAAACAATGCTAAAATTAAATGAGTTCAGTCACAACCATCACCCTTCTGGGGTGAAAATAATGGCAAAATTTATTTCACGTGGAATCCGGATATGACTTACTTCTGATATAATGTGAAAATTCGCACAATCGGTTTGTTCGCCCCACTCAAGGAAAACAATATGTCTGAGATGACTAAAAAAAACGCCAGAAAATTGGGCCGCCGCGACCTTCTCAAGCTTATGACCGCTGGCGCTGGCGCGCTGACCGTTTCGGCATTTTTACCTCAAGAGTGGGTCAGACCGGTAGTAGATGTAGGTGTCTTACCGGTGCACGCCCAGGCATCCGCTTTGACCGGATCGATTTCAGGAACTCTCACTTTTAACGGAAGTCTATTATCCGGTACTCCCATTGGATTGTTTTCTGCTCCTTTCGGATTGGCTACTGAATTAACGACAACGACCTCCGGTG
>CAIKXH010000134.1 GCA_903831335.1 Candidatus Uhrbacteria bacterium
CCTGATCCAGACGGAACCCCATTTTTATTCTTCGGATAAGGTGTTGTTCTAGTGGTTTAAATAACAGCTTAAGAAATGGATTTCGTTTATATTGTATTTGAAAATCAATATCAGAATCCTGTGAAAAAAGGTCTGTTCCATAAAAAACAACAGAAGGAACTGCCCCGATTTTAGAGAGATCTACATGATTAGGCGCATAAAAAAGAAAAGCTGTTTTTTTTATTCCCATATGGTCACTAGTATAACCGAAATCTTTAAATGATAATACTTGTATAGTATGCTACGATAAATCAAGAAAATACCGAATCTGAGTGTTTTATCGTCGGTATTTAACCTGTTATACACTATGAACACCAAAATCCATAACATCTCGTGGCCTAACATCAGACCCGTGGTACTGAATTTTCTAGAGCATCAACAAAATAAATCACGCCCTGGCAATTATCACTATTCCTATTCGGGAGATTTGTTTAACCCACTTGCGCATGAGAATATTGCCGGAAGTATTTTTGCTCTCAAACTTTTTTACATGCTCGGTGAAACAGATGAACGAGTGATCAAGCCGATTACGGATCGTATTTTGACGTTTCAAAAATCGAATGGATCTATCTACGATCCATCAATTTTTCGAAAAAGTTTTCTCCGAAACGCTGCGGCTGCTTTAAAACGAGGTAAATTTCAGAATTTAGATAATCACGAATACATTCGCGCAGAAACAAGACAAGCTTACTCTTGTCTTCTGCCTTATGGAATTATTCCAAGCCCTATCTACACAGATATCCCAATAAAACCAGATCAAATAATAACTTATTTAAAAAAACTCGATTGGACACGACCATGGGGAGCCGGAAGTCATTTTAGTCACCTGATGTTTTTTTTGTCTCTCATGCATAAAAGCGGTAAAATCGATGATGAAACGTTCAGAATAGCAAAACAAACAGCGCTTAATGAGATAGCCTCCTTGCACCACAAAGAAGATGGTGCGTGGTATTTAGGAAATCCATCAAAACTGCAAAAAATAAATGGTGCCATGAAAATCCTGACGGGAATGCTTTGGACAGACGCTCGTTTAACACATCCGGAACAGCTTATTGATCTGTGTCTCTCGCACACGGACCCAGTCCATGCATGCGATCAATTCAACAAGACAATGGTGTTGCGCTATGCAAACGAAGCAACAAACAACTCATACAAAAGAGAAGAAATAACGCTCTGGTGTGAAAAGGCTCTCAAAGAATGGCAAACCTATTTCCACCCAGAGCAAGGAGGGTTTTCTTTTTGGAAAGCTCGGGCAAATGAGCGATATTATGGCGCCAAGATAACACAGGGATTAAACGAGGCTGATATTCACGGAACCGTGCTTTTTGTTTGGGGATTGAGTATGATGGCAAAACTTATGCCGCTTTCGGAGATAAATTGGATTAAAGAGATGAAAAGTTAGTCTATGAAAATTTCATGTATCATGTCCGTCTATAACGGAAAGAGATATGTCGCTGAGGCGATAGAAAGTATTTTAGCTCAGACATATTCAGATTTTGAGTTTCTGATCATGGATGATGCATCGACAGATGAAAGTGTTTCTATTGTTGAAAAATATGCCTCACTGGATTCTAGGATTAAATTTTTCTCACATGCAAAAAATACTGGATTAACGAAATCACTGAATGAATTGGCGAAATACGCAACGGGAGAATATATTGCGCGTATGGATGCAGATGACGTCGCGGATCCCACACGTATAGAAAAGCAAATGTATTTTTTGATGCAGCACCCCGAGGTCTCTGTTTGTGGAACAAGAGGTTGGTTGATGAATGAAGATACGGGAGAGGAATCTTTTCTGGATGTTCCCGTAGGAGTTCTTTCAAAGAAACAACTCATTTATCATAACCAATGTTTACACCCAAGTCTTGTTATAAAGCGATCAGTTTTCGATCTTGTGGGTGGGTATGATGAACGATTCAAGCGAAGTCAAGATTATGAACTCTTGCTGCGCATTTTGCGTGTGGCATCTATCGCAAATATTCCAGACAGACTTATTCGTTATCGTTTTTCTTCAAAATCTTTTTTAAAGTACGGAAAGAAGCAGGAATGGTATGCGCTTTGTGCAAGAGTGCGTGCGATAATGATGGGCGGGTATCCAATTGTGTATGGAGTATTTTGGATCGTATTGCGTTTCTTGTGGTTGATTGTTCCCCAATCTATAAAATTTAGTAAAATGTATGGAGATCGAAAGAAATCTTAATTCAAATTTTTCAAATCAATTGCGCGTGCTGCACGTGATTGCTTCATTGGAATTTGGTGGTGGAACGCAAGTTGTTTTTGATTTGATGAATGGAATGAAAGGGGATATTTCGAGTTCAATTCTTACGATGAAGGATGGTGAAAATACGAAATTTCTTCATGCGGGATTTTCTGTTCAGTCTTGTCACAATTCTCTAAGCAGGTTCATGTACGTTATTCGACAAGCCGCTGTGTTGAATGCGTATGACCTTATTCATTTTCATGGCAGTCGTGCAGCTATTTTTGGTCGTATCGCGCTTCTTGGTCTTGAAAAAAGGCCCAAAGTAGTCTACACACTTCACGGTTTTCATTATCCTCATTACGGTTTTTTTAAGCGTTCCATACTTTTATTTCTTGAGCGGATACTTAATCGAGTTGTTGATCGGTTGATATGTGTGAGTGCGAGTGACCAAAAAAGTGTAGAAATGTTTCGGATTATTGATCGAGATAAACTTCGGGCTATCACAAATGGCGTTTCTGTGGATCGGCTTGCGTCCAATATAAGAAAAGAAAGGGAATCCTTGCGAGCCTCACTTGGTGTCTCTTCGGAGCATTGTGTGTTCATGACAGCGTGTCGTCTCAAGGGGCCAAAAAATATTTCTGTTATTCTCCGATCAATACCCTTAATAAAAAATCGAGAGTCGATTAAATTATGGATTGTGGGGGACGGTCCGGATCGCGAACAGCTAGAACAAG
>CAIKXH010000135.1 GCA_903831335.1 Candidatus Uhrbacteria bacterium
GTAACTGGAGGTGAAAACACAAGTGGTGGCACCATAATTTTAGGTGCAACACTTCCTTTTTTGATAGAACGTTTTGGGACGACAGCTTTTTTCGTTGCCATAAGTTTCCTCCTTAAAAAAGAACTTAAATTGATGCAACGATTATAACAAATATTTTTGAAACAGGAAATATCTTTTAAAGACGATGTGCCTTTTCTATTTTTTCCATAACATAAGGCATAAACTGATTTTTATATTTCTCTTGCAGCTCAGAAATTTTCCAATCATCTCCCGTCATTTTTCCTCTACAATCCTTTGACCCACATAAACAAGGATTTATTTCAAAGGGTTCTAAATCATTCGCCCAAACCAAGGCGTAATCATGAGTTAGTTCTTCTCCTTCGTTTAAATCTTTTGAGGAAATCCATTTCCCTTGGGAAAGAATAGTGTTTGGGGTGCAAGAATGATTTACAAACCATTCATCAGAGATATGATTAAAATCATTAGGGACAATAACTTTATCAAGGTCTATCTGGTAAGTTAGATTTTGTTGTTCTGGAGAAAGCAAGAAGTATTCTTGAGCCGTTAAAACTCTTCCAGAATCAATCATGACAATCTCTCCTTTTTTTATTGGCTCCTTCACAAAAATTCCCCACCCTTTTGATTCGTTGATCCATTTTTTTATTAGATTTTTATGAAGTGCCATACAGATAATTTCAAGAAGAAGATATAAAACAATGCGTCATTAGATGTAAAATAATCGGATAAAAACAGCCTGATTTCGTTGTCTCATTCTTTTGCGAAATACTTTCATGAATATTACCAGATATACACGATCTGCATCTAATAAAAAACGCAAAGATTATACTTTGTGTTTTTTATTGCTCCCAAGGAAATCCCCCTCTTCCGAAACTCCCGTAAACAGCAGCGGATTGATAAATAGGCTTACGCAAATCTAATCGTTCCATGATTGCTTCAGGACGAAAATCGAACTGTTGTTTTATGAGATTTGTAAAATCCATTTTTGATCCGCGTGTTTTTTCTTCCATTCCAACAACATGCAAATGGATCGGCTCCGAACGTCCGAGTGTGTACACGACTTGAACCATTGCAGACTGCACCAAATCTTGATCTACAAGATATTTTGCTGCGAAACGGGCCAAATAAGCACCTGCACGTTCAGCGCGCATCGGATCTTTCCCGATCATCACACCATCCCCATGCGGAATGAGCCCGCCATATGTATCCACATGAATTTTATGACCACTCACTCCCGAGTCCGCTCGGAAACACACATCTGTAAACGCACCAATCGGATTAATAAAAATCTGAATCCCTTCTCCCAAAATTGGAATCACAACCCGATCAAGAATCGCTGTCTTTACTTCTTGATCTTTAATATTCAAATGATGTGAAGCAAGAATCGTCACACCGGTTACATTATCTTTTTCTGTGATCAACTGAACCTTTCCATCTGGACGAAGCCACGAGAACGCAGGGTCTGTTTTTCTGAGATCATCAATACGACGTGCAAGATTATGCGCAAATACAAGTCCGCGTGGAAGACGCTCTCGTGTTTCATTTGTGGCGTATCCGTTTACAACAACTGTATCTTGAACACCGCGCGCAGAGCGTTTCATTTCTGTGGACTGCTCTTCTATATTCGTAAACACTTCAATTTCATCTGTATATCCGATTTCTGCATACACTTTTTTTGCAATCGCTCCAACATCAAAATCCGCGGTTGAAGTAACTTCTCCGCCAATCATAATCATTCCGTGTGACCCCATAACATTTACATCTACACACGCTTCTGGATCACGACGAAGATATTCATCCACAATAGCATCCGCGATTTGATCGCAGACTTTGTCTGGTTGGCCCTGAAGGGTGGATTCAACAATCTTTTTCATAAGCACGCACAGAGTAGCAAATTTTTGACCAATCTCCAATGCAAGATTCTTCAATACTCACCCACATTATGATGCGATAAGTGTGAAAAAATTCTATTCATCTCAGTTATCCACACCTCATCTCTTGCGTTCGCTTTTTGTTCGGTCTAGAATACGAACATGAAGCGAACAAGAAAGAATTAAGAATTATGAATAAAGGATTATGAATACGAATAAAATACAATTCAAAAGATAGAATCTCCCCTTCTCAGTATTCATACTCCATAATTCATACTCCATTATTCATCTCCCCACCTATGTCCAACCTAACAAAAAAACAGAACGAGGTTCTTGCGTTCATCAAAAAACACATTGATGACTGCGGGTACGCCCCGTCTTATCGGGAAATTGGTGAGCATTTCAAACTATCATCATCCGCCACTGTTCATGGACACATCCAGAGTCTCGTAGACAAAGGTGTGGTCCGTATTGGTGAAGAAGGTGAAGCCCGCTCCATTGAGGTCGTCCCCCAAGCGGAACCTATCCACAGGGGCTTCCGACTTTCGGCTGATGTGGTGAATTTGCCCATGATGGGACTCATTGCCGCCGGACAACCAATTGAGGCGATTGAAGATAATGAAACCATGGCTGTGCCAGCAAGCTTTGTTCTGGATGGCGCAAACTCTTACGTTCTCAAAATCAAAGGTCAGTCCATGATTGAAGACGGGATTCTAGACGGCGATTTCGTAGTGATTGAACGAAACCCTTCCCCAAAAAACGGAGAAGTCGTCGTGGCACTCTTAGATAACGCCTACGCAACTCTCAAACGCTTTTATCGTGAACCCGCACGCATTCGTCTACAGCCCGCAAACAAAACCATGGATCCAATCTACGTAACAGATTGTATTATCCAAGGAGTCGTCCGTGCAGTCATCAGAAAATTCCAACCCGTGTAATTATCACCGCTCGTAGGGGAGGCTCGCGAGCCTCCCCTACGAACCGAAACACGACCGAATCACAATCATTTTTCCTCGCGA
>CAIKXH010000136.1 GCA_903831335.1 Candidatus Uhrbacteria bacterium
ATGGAATCATGATGAGTCGCCCAGGATGAATAGAAAGATAAACTGCATGTCCAAAAATGGCATGAGGAGTTTTGAGTGGTTCACCTTGGAGATCTTTGATGGTAGGCATAGGATTATTTAATCACACTCAAGGTAAATACATCTGTTGTGAGGGCGATGATTTCAGATTTTCCATCCTGATCTAGATCTGTTGCCGAGATCTTCACACCTGTTTTTCGTGTCTTGTCTGAGGCAAAGAAAGATGTTTTTTGTTTTCCTGATTTGTCGAACACACGCACTTCTGGAGGTCCACCGATCCCCATTCCCGTGATGATCTCATCTTTTTTATCCCCATCAACATCTCCCGATGCAACATATGCGCCGCCTCGGAATGATTTATCATAAGCGAAAAAACCAGGAGTCAGAAGTCTTCCATCTTTATTAAAGATGCGAATATGCGCTCCTCCGTTTGCAGCGGCGGCCGTGATGATTTGTTTTGATCCGTCCCCATTCAGATCTGCGATCGCAACGTTTACTCCACCTTTAAAGTTCTTGTCGTAGGCAAAAAAACCAGCATTTACCACCTTACCGGAAAGATCAAAAATCTTTACGATGGGTTTTTCATGAAGTGTTCCTGTCACGATTTTGAGATCTCCGTTTTTTTCAAGGGGAGCGATCGCAATATTGACACCGTTTGTATAAGTGTCGCCATAGGGTACGAAAGAGGAAAAGAGATTTCCGTCAGCGTCATACACACGAACGGTTGTTTGGTCCGCAACGATTGTGTCTCGTCTGCCGTCGTGATTCCAATCAATGTGCTCGATTTGAATTCCGCCTTTGAAGTTATTGTCATAGGCGAAGAATCCTGTACGTTTTGTTTTTCCGTTTGCATCGAAAATACGTGCAAAAGCTCCATTGCGAAATGGGGTATTGATGATGTTGTCGATTGGGCGCAGAAGAATGATTCCGTCTTTTGCTGCAAGGGTGATTTCTGAAACAACAGAACCATCGTTTGTCATTGGGTCTTGTGTTCCATGAATTTTTTCAAAATCGCCGTTGAGCGGAACAGTCACAGTATTGCCGGTCGCGTTTACAACAACACGACCTTGCTCGAAGTCTCTCTGCCAAACTCCTTGATCAATTATTGATTTTGCCGTGTTCAGAACATTCGTGAATGTGGTTTTTGGAGCGCCGAGAGTGATAGGGTATTCGTCGTATGTCCAAAGCTGACTGTGGTTTTGTGTGCCGAAGTCAAAACCAAAATAGCCATTTCCGAGAAGAGTTGTTGTGATACCGAATCGAACTTTTTGATAATCGTTTTTCACTCCTGTGTTGTCTGAGTTTACATTAATGATATCGACATTTTGATATCCAACACGCTGTTCTTCTGTCAAATAATCTTTGGTGGAATTTTTCCATTCCGCAAGCGTGTTTGTAGAAGAAGGGAAGGTCTCGAACATGCGGCCGTTTACATAGGGTGCAAATGCGGGGTTTGAACTTCCGTTTGTAATGATGATTGCATTATTGCCGACAAGGGCGCGAGTTTTTGAAAAAAGGTCTGTGTATTTTTGTGCCCAAAGCTGATCTGCTGTTGTGGCTGTGTCTATGATCCCATTATGGTCAACATCTGTTGATCCTACCCAAGAAATAGAATCCTGAACTTCATCATAAAAAATTCCATCCCAAAGTCCTGAGGAGAGGACCTTTTCTTTTACATAACGCGCAAGATAATCAGTCCATCCGGAATTTAAGTTCAGTGCGCGCGTGTTTGGCCACACAGAAACACTTTTTCCATTTGCATCTTTGAGCCACCAGTCAGATTGAAGCTCCTGATACATTTGTTGGTGCATGGTGTCTGACCAGTAGAGATCGTTCCAGCTCACGGTTGGAACATACGCCAAAATAATGATATTCTTATTGAGATCTCGGATTGATTTGAAGAATGTTGGGTTATAGATTTGCGCCTCAAGAGGAATCACAATCAGATTAAATTGCGCAAGAGTTTTTATTGTTTCTGGCTTATCCAGTTCAGGTCCTGATAACAAAAAATAGTTCGCTGTGCGAACAAATGTATTTGG
>CAIKXH010000137.1 GCA_903831335.1 Candidatus Uhrbacteria bacterium
AGAGCGTTGGCTCGGAGGAACACTCACCAACTTTCAACAATTAAAGGAAACGTTGAAACGCTTGAAAACATTGAAGGATCAACGTGAAAAAGGTGAATTGAAGAAATATACAAAAAAGGAACAATTGTTGCTCAGTCGTGAAATTGAAGAAATGGAAGTAAAGATTGGTGGTATTCAACAAATCACACGTGTTCCAGATGCTATCTTTGTCATTGACGTTCGTAATGAAAAGACAGCTGTAAAAGAAGCACAGGTGACACATACAAAGGTGATTGCTATGTGTGATACAAACGTCAATCCAAAAGGAGTTGATGCGATCATTCCATCAAATGATGATGCTGTGAAATCGATCGAACTTGTTTGTAAGCTCGCATGTGAAGCGATTAAGGAAGGAAAAGCAAATGCTGCAAAGTTGGTTGCTGATAAAGCTGCATCAGACAAGTCTGCTGCCGAAAAGTCTGCAATGGAAAAAATGGCAAATGAAACCGTTACAGCTTCTGCTTAAACAACGTTGAATAAACTATTATTGATTGTCTGACTGGCGACGCAAGGGAGATCCTTCGCTGCGCTCAGGATGACGCAAAAAAGACTATGTCCATTACAGCAAGTCAAGTTGCCGAGCTTCGTGAAAAAACCGGAGCCGGACTGATGGATGCAAAGCGTGCTTTGGAAGAAATGGGAGGAGATATGGAAAAGGCCGCAGAAGATCTTCGTAAAAAGGGGATTGCAAAAGCGGGCAAGAAATCTGATCGCGAAACACATGAAGGTCGTGTGCATGCGTACATTCACTCAAACGCAAAGCTTGGAGCAATGGTTCAAGTGCTTTGTGAAACAGATTTCGTTGCGCGCACAGATGCGTTTATTGAAATGTGTAATGACATTGCGATTCACGTGAGTGCAATGGATCCATTATATCTTACACGTGCAGACGTTCCTGAAGATGTTGTTGCAAAGGAGCAAGAACTTACACGTGGAGAACTAGCTGCACAAAACAAACCAGCGGATGTCATTGAAAAGATTATGGAAGGAAAGATGAATAAGTTTTTTGGGGAAAACGTTCTCATGGAACAAGCATTCATCAAAGATGATACAAAAACTGTAGAAGAATTTTTGAAAGAGAAAATGTCTGTTCTTGGAGAGAATATGCAAGTAAAGCGTTTCGCACGATTCGTCTTCTAAAAGAAAGAAAACCGGATTGCCACAAGGGATCCGGTTTTTGATTTCCTAAAAAAGTGTTAAACTGTTCCCGAGTTATCCACTTTTCCTTCTTACTTCTAACTACCAACTTCTAACTTCTTTTTCTATGCTCAGAGTTGCCATTAACGGGTTTGGTCGTATTGGTCGCGTTGCCCTTCGTGCAGCGTATGAACGAAAGGACCTTGAGATTGTTGCGATCAATGATTTAACAGAGCCTGGGATTCTTGCGCATTTGTTAAAATATGATTCTACATTTCGTGTTTGGACACATGAGGTGAAAGCAGGGAAAGATCATTTGGTGATTGATGGAAAGAAAATTCCTGTGTTAACAGCTATGGATCCGGCCTTGTTGCCATGGAAAGATTTGAAGGTGGATGTTGTGATTGAATCCACAGGTCGCTTTACAAAAAAAGAAGATGCAGAGAAACACATTACTGCCGGAGCAAAACGCGTTGTGATTTCTGCGCCATCTGAAGACGCTCCTACGTTTTTGATGGGAGTAAACCATAAGGATTGCAAGAAAACAGATCGTGTTGTCAGCAATGCTTCTTGTACAACCAACTCAGTTGGACCTGTTGTGCAGATCATGACAGATGTTCTTGGTATTAAAAAAGCCATGCTTACAACTGTTCATTCAGTGACAGCGGAACAAAATTTAGTGGATGGTCTTCCACCCGCACGCCACCCAGACCTTCGTCGCGCACGTTCTGCGCTGATTAACATTGTGCCAACCTCAACCGGTGCCGCAAAAGCCACAACAGAGGTTGTAACAACATTGAAAGATAAGTTTGATGGAATTGCGATCCGTGTTCCTTCTATTGATGTTTCTCTTACAGATTTCACGTTTCTTGTGGGAAAGAAAACAACAAAAGAGGAAATCAATAAAATCTTCAAAGATGCAGCAAAGTCACCTCGTTGGAAAGGAATTTTGGGAGTCACGGAAGAACCGCTTGTTTCAACGGATTTCATTCAAACACCATTCGGATCCGTTGTGGATTTGGCGATGACACGTGTTGTAGACGGGGATCTTGTAAAAGTACTTGCTTGGTACGATAACGAATGGGGATACACACAAAGATTATTAGATCTCGTTCAATTTGTCGGAAAGATTAAGTAAATTGCCATAAAGGCAATAAAGGCAATAAATGCTATAGAGGCTTTTGAATGTTTTTCATTTTTGCTTCTACCAGCCCTTAGTGCCTTTCAAGCCTTTATCGCCTTTATCGCTTTTTTATGCACACTTCGTCGTTTGATCGTCTCGCCCGCGCAACCGATGCCAAAGGTTTTATCGTGTTTTGTTTATTGCTCAGGTTTGCCCTTGCGTATCTTTTTTTGCATGCTGCATGGGACAAAATCATGACACCTGACTGGAGTGCGGCCGCTTATTTACAACATGCAACTGGACCATTTGCGGAATGGTTTAAATCGCTTGCTGGAAATGTGTTTGTGGACGGGCTTGTTGTTTATGGCCAGGTGCTGATTGGTTTATCATTTTTGGTTGGATGCTTCATGAAGCCCGCGGCCTTTTTTGCCATGATCATGATGTTCCTGTTTTATTTTTCTGGGTGGAACACGAATATTGCTTACGGATATGTAAATGAACACATTGTCGTTGCGCTTGTGTGTGGATTGTTTTTATTTGGTGAGTTTGGACATTGGTATGGGTTAGATGGTTGGATTTCAAAAAAGAAATGGGTGCAATCTCGCCCATGGATTCTCAAATTATTTTAGGTGTTTCTGGGTGTATGAAATTACGTAAACTTAAATTGGAAACAGATTTGGCTGGAAAGCGTGTCCTGATTCGTATTGATGGGAACGTTCCCGTAAAAAGTGGAAAAGCGGTTGATGGTCCGCATGGACGTATTGCGCGTTCTGCCGTTGATATTGATTGGCTCTCTCAGAGGGGAGCAAAAGTGATTGTGCTTACGCATCTTGGTCGTCCAAACGGAAAACGTGTTTCTGCGTATTCGGTTCGTCCTGTTGCAAAACGCCTTGGGGGTCTTTTGAAAACACGCGTGACATTGAGTCGTGATATTGTTGGACCAAAAGTGGTAAAGCAAATAGCGGCTATGAAGAATGGAGATGTTCTTTTGTTAGAGAACTTACGTTTTGATCCGCGTGAAGAATCAAACGCTCCTTCACTTGCGCAAGCTCTTGCATCGCTCGGAGATATTTATGTGAATGATGCATTTGCTGTTTCACATCGCGCTCACGCATCTGTAGATGCG
Organism: Candidatus Uhrbacteria bacterium; assembly: GCA_903831335.1. Classification (GTDB taxonomy): domain Bacteria; phylum Patescibacteriota; class Patescibacteriia; order UBA9934; family GWF2-40-263; genus XYB2-FULL-45-11. Next base: position 3,426 of record CAIKXH010000137.1, read on the forward strand.
ATCGCTTCAGAACTTCCGTCATATGCTGGACCACTTCTTGCAAATGAAATTACTGTGCTATCAAAACTCGACAAGCATATGAAGGAGCCGTTTGTTCTTGTGATGGGTGGATTGAAAATTGAAACAAAACTTCCGGTGATCGAGCGATATTTAAACTCCGCAGAAAAGATTCTTATCGGAGGTGCTCTTGCAACAACGTTCTTGGTTGCACAAGGATTTTCTGTTGGAAAATCTGTGTATGATAATGAGGGCGTTCAACTCGCCAAGGCCTTGCTTGCAAAAGCAAAAAACAAATTGATTTTGCCAACAGATGTGATTGTGGCAAGTTCTGTGCGCAAGGATGCACAAGTTCGCCGAGTGGACGTTTCATCTGTGCTTCCAAGTGACCGAATCGTCGATTTGGGAAAGAAGACGATTGAACAATTTGAACATGCGCTAGAACACGCAAAGACAATCGTCTGGAATGGTCCGCTTGGGATGACAGAAGTTCCAAAGTTTTGTCATGGAACACAAGCGATTGCAAAAGTGATTGCAGAGAGAACGGGCCCAGCCACAACGATTGTTGGTGGGGGAGATACCGTTCCAGTGCTCGAATCCATGCACCTCGCAGATAAATTTACGTTATTGTCGACAGGCGGCGGAGCATTACTCGAATTTTTGGCGGGAAAAAAATTGCCAGGACTTGAGGTTCTTGAGTCTGAATAAATGCATAAAATGTATGTCCGAAAAAGAAGAAAAAAATTCCTTACGTCTTGAGTTTCTTGAACAAGCACAGACGCTTATGACAGCAGGATTTGCTCTTGTTGCGGCTCTTGCATGGAACACAGCGATTCAAGATTTGTTTAAATTGCTTTTTCCAGATCAAGGTTCTCTTTTTGCAAAATTTCTTTACGCGATTTTAATCACGCTTATCATGATTGTGGTGACACGACGTTTGAGTAAGACGATTGCGGCGTTGAAATCAAAAATTAAATAATATTTGTATTACCTGAGTTTATCGAAGGCCTGATATGCACTTCGACAAGCTCAGTGAATAGAAGAATTTATGTCCTACAAAATCGAATCCATTCACGCGCATGAAATTTTAGATTCCCGTGGAAATCCAACTGTGAATGTTACGGTTCTTCTTGAAGATGGAACTAGTGGATCCGCTTCTGTACCAAGTGGTGCCTCAACAGGAATTCATGAGGCACTTGAACTTCGTGACGGTGATAAAAAGCGTTATGGCGGGCAAGGTGTTTTGAAAGCGGTTCGAAACGTGAATGGTCCGATTGCAAAAGCTCTTGTTGGAATGGATGTTACTGATCAACGTAAGCTTGATGTCACCATGATCGCGCTTGATGGGACAGAAAACAAATCAAAACTCGGAGCAAACGCCATTCTTGGAGTTTCACTTGCGTGTGCACATGCGGCAGCTCGATCGAAAAAGCTTCCCCTTTACGCATATCTCAGACAAGCCTTTGAACTCAAACACAAGACATATCGCATGCCGATTCCAACCATGAATGTATTGAATGGGGGAGCCCATGCAGGGTGGATTTTGGATTTTCAAGAATTCATGATTGTTCCAACACAGAAAAAGTTTAAAGAGCGCGTGCGATGTGGATCAGAAATTTTTCATGCACTTGGTGGTCTCTTAAAGAAAAAAGGCTTCTCGACATTGAAGGGGGACGAAGGTGGGTATGCCGTTCCGTTTAAAAAGAACGAGGATGCATTTGTCGCAATCATGGCAGCAATCAAACTCGCCGGATACAAAGCGGGGAAAGATGTGTTTCTTGCGATGGATCCTGCTGTATCGGAATTGTATGATGCAAAGAAAAAACGTTATGTTCTTCGTGTAGATAAGAAATCAAACACTTCAAAAGACATGATTGCGATGTGGACAAAATGGCTCGCGAAATATCCGATCATTTCACTTGAGGATGGGCTTGATCAAGATGATTGGGCTGGTTGGACAGAGATGACAAAGTTACTCGGAAAAAAGACTGTGCTTGTCGGTGACGATTTCTTTGTTACAAACTCAAAGCGCCTTGCAGAGGGGATCGAAAAGAACGCAGCGAATGCGATTCTTATCAAGCTGAATCAGATCGGATCATTATCAGAAACAATTGATACGATTCTGCTCGCACAACAATACGGTTATAAAGTTTCTGTTTCGCATCGTTCCGGAGAAACAGCGGACACCACTATCGCAGATCTTGCGGTTGCCGTGAACGCGGATTACATCAAGACAGGTTCATTGTCCCGATCAGAACGTCTTGAGAAGTACAATCGGTTGATGGAGATTGAAGAGGAGGTTTCTTAATTGTGTCATTCTGAGCGAAGCGAAGAATCTCGAGTTATCTTTGAATCACGTTATTATCGCGAGATCCTTCGGCTAAACTGGTGGCGGTCGCTCAGGATGACATAATATAAAAAAATTTGTATGCCTGATGCTATCAAAAAACCAACCGTACTCATGATCCTTGATGGATTTGGTGTTGCTCCTGCATCGGATGGAAATCCTATTTTGCAAGCAAACATGCCGAATTTCAATAAGTATATTCGCATGTATCCAACAATGACGATCAAAGCCTCTGGTGAAGAGGTTGGTTTGTCATGGGGAGAAATGGGAAATTCGGAAGTGGGGCATCTTGCGATTGGGGCCGGCCGTGTTTACTATCAACTTTTTCCTCGTATCAATCACGATATTGCGTTTGGAGATTTTTTTAAAAAAGAAGCACTGATGCATGCGGCAGAACATGTAAAAAAATTCAAAAGCAAATTGCATCTTGTTGGTCAGATTAGTCCTGGAGGAATTCATGCAATGGATGAACATTGTTATGCGCTTTTGGAATTCGCAAAACAACAGGGGATTACAGAAGTGTATGTTCAGGCAATTATCGATGGTCGCGATACGATTTATAATGCAGGAATTGATTTTATCGGAAATTTGCAAAATAAAATCAAAGAACTCGGGGTCGGAAAAATCGCTTCCATGTCTGGTCGGTATTTTGCGATGGATCGCGACAATCGTTGGGATCGTGTAGAGAAAGCCTATAATGCCATGGCTCTTGGGCAAGGAGAAACCGCAACAGATCCGATCGAGGCCTTGAAAGCTTCGTATCAAAAGGAAGTATACGATGAGCAATTTGTTCCAACGGTGATTGTTGAAAATGGAAAACCTGTTGGAACCATCGGAGAAAATGACGCAGTTATTTTTTTCAATTTTCGTCCAGACCGCATGCGCGAGCTCACAAAAGCATTCGTGATGCCAACATTCGATTCATTTACACGAACAGAAATTCCAAACCTGCTTCCGGTGACTATGGCAGAATATGAATCTGGTTTACCGGTTGAAGTGATGTATCCGCCAGAAAAAATTGAGCAATGTCTTGCACAAGTTTTTTCTGATTTGGGAATGAAACAATTGCATATTGCAGAGACAGAAAAATACGCACACGTCACATTCTTCTTGAATGGAACGCGCGAGGAACCGTTTCCTGGCGAGGATCGGCAGATTGTTCCATCACCAAAAGTTGCGTCGTATGATCTTGCGCCAGAGATGAGTGCAAATGAAGTCACGGATCGTGTGGTAAAAGCATTGCAGACAAATACATACGATTTTATCGCCATGAACTTTGCGAATCCAGATATGGTGGCGCATACAGGCGACATCAATGCGACACGTAAGTCTGTTGAGGTTGTGGATATTTGTATAGGAAAGATTGTGGATGCTGTGCTTGCACGCGATGGATTCGTGTTTATTACAGCGGATCACGGAAATGCAGAAGAGTTAAAAAATTTACGTACAGGAGAAATGGATAAAGAACACGCAACAAATCCCGTCCCGTTTGTGATCATCGGAAAACAGTTCGAGGGACAACCATCCATCGCGGGTGAAGTACCGGATGGCGATTTGTCACTCATGTCACCAGTTGGAATGCTGGCCGATGTCGCGCCAACGATTTTGGCTGTGCTTGGTATTCCGCAACCAGAATTGATGACCGGGCAGCCGTTGGTATAGGTTTTCTTGTCATTGCGAGGAGTCATCGACGAAGCAATCTTTGTGCTTGTGTCATCCCGACGGAGTTCGAATATTAATAACTCATCTTATGAAATTCCAAAAGAAAAACATCGCGCTTACCATCGGGTTTATTATTTTGGTCGCACTCTTCTTAAATCATTATAGTTTCACGTTCGAGTGTATTAGGTGGTTGGATCCAATAACAAATCAAAATACAAATTCAAAATTATTGATGCAAGAACACTGGAAGCTAGATAATGGTATTTCTCTGAATTCCAAACTTCCACCTTTGATAGATGGTGAATGTAATCAACGTTCTGCGATTCCTTCAGGTTTACTATGGAAAAGGAATAAACAGAACGAACTTTTGACTGCTGATTTTTTCATTGTTGCTGTTGGGGCTCTGGCTTTGGCGTTTGTGATGACACATAAGAAAAAAGAATAAAAATATATGGCAAGAATAAATTTTGGTTCAGTCTTCGAAGAAAGACCGGATCGTACCTTAACTCCTAGACAAAGAATCAGAGTTGGTGGAATTGAATTAAGCCCGGGTGTCAGTATTGGACAAGGTGTTGCTTTTGGGGGAATTGATTTTACCAAGTTTATAGGTCGTGATTTCGATGTTGATACTGACGGAAATGTTTTGGTTATAAAGGGTATATATCAATAATATGGATGAAATCGAACAGCCTGAGATTATCATTCATGACCCAACTCGTGATTCAATAGATAAAATAAATCAGGCTATTGCGGCGGTTGTTTTGGTGTTGGTGATTGGTTTTATAACAATGCTTTTTATGCTTGCAGGTTTGCTGCTTGATGCTTGGCGTTCTAAAACTGATTCTTACAGAAGTTTGTCAGAACATTTAGAATCACAACAAAAAACAATTGACATAATGCAAAATTCTTTAACTGAAATACAAAACATATTGCAGAATAAAGTAGATAAACCACGCTCTTTAAAATAGTACGAGATCCTTCGCTTCGCTCAGGATGACATAAAAAGTATATGCTCGATATTGTCGCAACTCTCAAAATTCTCAAAAAGCGATTTCCTAATCCGGGTGCGATGGAATTAGGGTCGCCGTATCAGAATCTTGTTGCGGTTATGCTTTCGGCAAGAACTCGAGACGAACAGGTTCTTAAACTTCTTCCTGCTTTTTGGAAATCATTTCCGACTGTAGAGAAACTTTCGAAAGCGACAACGACGCAGATCGAAGTTCGAATCAATACGATCGGAATGTTCCGACAGAAGGCGAAGAATTTGAAAAAGATGGCGGTGGATGTTGTGTCGAAGTTTGATGGAAAGATTCCGTCGACAATGGATGAACTTGTTTCTCTTGCGGGTGTTGGTCGAAAAACGGCAAGCGTTGTGCTTGTGTGTTCGTTCGATAAGACGGCGATTGCTGTCGACACGCACGTCTTTCGAGTCACGAATCGACTCGGGTGGGTTCGATCGAAAACGGTTGAGGATGCAGAGCAGAAGCTTCTCGATATTGTTCCGCCAAGGTATCATCAGACTGTGAACCGTGTGTTCGTGAAACTTGGACGATATGTTTGTATCCGATCCCCGCGCTGCTGGGCTTGTCCGGTTCGAGACCTGTGTGAATTTAAACAAAAGAATCTGGTACGTCCGAAAAATGCTGATGAAATTTTGGAAGATGTGGATCGTCGAGAAAAGGAGTTGGAAACATTGCGAGAAAAAGCTACTTAATTTTATTGCTTGAGCCTATCGAACGCTACATGAAAAATATTGATTCCAAATTATCTGACGCATTGTTCTTCGCAACAAGATCTTCGCACGCCTTTTCAAGGATCGCTATTTTTTGTGCAACGTATTTGTTGTGGGGAAGTATTGCGTTATTGATGGCTTTTGTTGCGTGGTCACAATTTAAAACCCCAGAACTATTTTCTTGGACAAATCTTTTGTTTCTTGAATCAGCTATTTTTTTGCGATTATTTATTCCATGGGTTGTGACCATGATGTTCTCACTTTCGATTCGTCGCATGCGCCCATTCCGCGCTGAACATCACAAGCCTCTCATTCACATGCCGATTGAAACACCTTCATTTCCGTCTGCTCACGCAACCATTTCATTTGCATTTTCGACACTCTTTATCGGAGATGCGATTTTGTTTCCCCTTGCTCTTGTGATGGCTGTTGCAGTGGTTTACGGACGTGTGGCTGTTGGGGTACATTATGTTTCCGATGTCCTCGCAGGAACTGTCGTCGGACTTACATTCGGAATATTCGTTTCACGCTTTTTGCCACTTTTTATTGGAGGATAATTCCTGTCCTGTCGATTGACCGAAGAGAGCGGATGGATCCCTTGCTTATAAACATGAGATCCTTCGGCTAAACAAGAAGCGGTCGCTCAGGATGACACAAAAAAGATATGCCTAAAATTGTTACCGTCTCCGGCGGATTCGATCCCATTCACATCGGCCATGTCCGAATGATTCGCGAAGCGCGTGCGCTTGGGGACGAACTTGTTGTTATTCTCAATAACGACAACTGGCTTATGGCAAAAAAAGGTTTTGTGTTTATGCCTGAGACAGAACGACAAGAAATTATTGAGGCGCTCGAAGGTGTTTCGAAAGTAGTTCTTACGAAGCATGTGGAAAATGATCCTGACAGAAGTGTGTGTGGTGCGCTCAGAGAAATTCGCCCAGATATTTTTGCAAACGGAGGGGATCGATTCGCAGATAATATTCCAGAAGCGATTCTAGCGAAGGAACTTGGAATCGAACTTGTGTTCGGAATTGGCAGAGGAGGAAAGGTACAATCCAGCACGTGGCTAGCGGCATCTGATAGAGAAACGCGTGTGTGTTTTTGTGACTCGAAATTGCTCTATAAAGATTGTCACGGGAAATCGAAAACATAAATAATATTACCTGAGCTTGTCGAAGGTCTGTCGCGTTAGTGCTTCGACAAGCTCAGCAAATAAACGAATTATGATGCGACGACTTTCGATTTTCTTTTTTATCTGTGCCATTTTGCTTGCTGCTGTTGGTGCATTTTTTGTGCGTGATGTTTTATTTCTCACACCAAAACAAAGTGCTTCACCGATTGAGATTGTGATCGCGCAAGGTTCTGGGGTTTCGACAATCGCAAAACAATTAAAGGAGTCAACATTGATTTCACATCCGACTTTTTTCAAATGGTTTGTGATGTGGTCGCGTACAGAAAATAAATTACAGGCTGGAACATTTTCTTTTTTGCCAAATACATCAATCGCTACAATCGTCCTTGTTTTATCGAATCCAACAAGCGCAGAAGTAAAAGTCACCATTCCGGAAGGGTTTACGAAAGAACAAATCAAAGAAAAGCTGATCGTAACGTTTGCAGATTTTGATCAGAAGGAATGGGATAAGCAGACAAAGAGTCTCGAAGGATATTTATTTCCTGACACATATCAGTTTTCAAAAGATGCGAGCGTAACGGAGATTGTTGAAAAGATGCGATCAACCCTTGATCGTCGATTGGTGGAGAATGATATTTTCATCAATGTGGATTTGCAATTGCAGAATAGTAAATTTACACTTCTTCAGGTTCTGACCATGGCTTCTATTATCGAAAAAGAAGTGCAGACTCCAGAAGACATGAAGCGTGTTGCTGGAGTTTTGTTCAATCGGTTGTCGATGGGAATGCCGTTACAAGTTGATTCGACTCTGACGTACATCAATCAAAAGACAAGCGCGACACTCACACTCTCAGATCTTAAAATGGATTCTCTGTACAATACATATACGAATCGCGGTTTGCCACCTGGACCAATTTGTAATCCGGGAATGAATGCGATACTTGCTGTGCTTCATCCGACAGATTCCGATTTCCTTTATTTTCTGACAAGAAAGGATGGAACGGCGGTTTACGCAAAAACGCATGCAGAGCATGTGGCAAACAAACAAAAGTATTTGCGATAGATTAAAGGAAGGGTTGACACACCCTTCTTTTTTTGTTACCTTTCGCCCTTCGACTCAACCAAACACAAGGAGGTGTTGTATGTCGAATTTGGCAGAAAGAACAGGTGCTCTTTTAAATATTGATCTGCATCAGATTACACGAGAAGTGCGTGTTTTCCACATGCGTCGTCGTCATGTGACACATTACATCGCTCGGCTTCAGGTACTTGTCATGATCAAGAACTCGCTTTACCTCATTACAGATTCCATCGGATCTGATTTGAAGGTTGGGCAAGTACTTATTCGTAACCTTGAACTCACACGTCGTCTCAAGTCCGAGAATGAACTCTTCGTTGTCTACGACAATCTTTTTGACGCTTGGCGCGCCATGAGTCGATTGAATCCGCGATACAAAGCGGAAGAGATTCCGGCGATAGATGCATTACGTCTGGAAGGTGACGAGCTCATGAAGATTTCGTGGACACTTAAGGCCAAGGTTCTTGATGGTCAGCTTGCATACACAGCGCGTGCATGGCGGGCGATCGGTCCGCACCAGGGGGTGCGCAATGAACACAAGGTGCGAGCGGTCGGTAAAGTCGTGGAAGCTACGGAGGTGAAGGATCGTCGTCATCATTTCAATCCTGGGCGACTTCCGCTCATGTACCTTACGGTGGATCTTGCGCTTTGGGCACGGATCCAAGAGGCAAGTCGTATTGGCGGACGTATGGATCATCGTGCGATGGTGCTTCAGTTATACATTGACGCTTATACCACAGCCGTGAGTATGACGATCAATGATCTGCAGCAGTTGCTGCGTCCCGCAGGTGTATTCGGGGATGGTCGCACTCCGCGTAAGGTTCGCGAAGCTGTGGCGCGCATTCGTATGAGTGTGAAGCCGCTTGATAATCTGACCGCGCGTCCGTTTGTACATGTTTTTGAACACGTGGGTACCGATTTGGTGCTCGCCGCGGATCTCATGGAAGAAGCAGCGGACAATCGAGATCCGGTCCGTATGGATGCGGCGAAGGCGTTCGTTCATCGTGCGTACCGTTCGCTTGTATTACTGCAACATGGGCGGTTAATCCATGAGGTGCTCGCTACTGTTGCGATGCACGTGCATTCCAAGGAAGTTCTGCGTCCGGAAGTATTGTCTGAACTCATGGTCGCGATTGCGGACTTGCAGGGCAAGCTTTCGAACAAGGAACCTTTCACGCAAGAACCGTTTGAAAGCGGTTTTCTCAACCCGGTTCTCGTAAGGATCTTGGGAAGTCTCGAGTCTGCCCTCCGTGGTCTTGAGAACAAGGAGGATGCGATGAAGGGGATGAAGCAGGCTCACCAACATCTCAAGGCTGCGGTCGCTCCGTTCTAGGAGGGGCCAATGATCAATCCAATTCCAACTCCGCAGACTTCTCTTGAACCCACATCGGGTTCTTTTTTATTGACAAAATCATCAAAATCTGTTAATTTCCTCTGTTCTCAAAAAGCGATTGCTTGTTGAGTCGTACATTTCATGAGAAGGAGACGAACGTGAAGAAACAAAAAATGCCTCAGAAGAAGCGTTGGTCTGTAAAGTGTATTTTGATCTGCGCATTCATCATCATCGCCATGTGCGGTGTGGTGATGTATGACTCACCTGTGAAGAATTTCGATTCAGAAAAGACCGAATCTGCAAAGCCACTTCCCACATCAGATCACCGAGTGTGGCCAACGATTCCGTTTGAGCCCGCAAAAGGTGGTGACCGTCCGAGTGCATTTCCCGTACTTCATCGCGTCGCGCTTGGTTCTGACTCATGGGGCAATATTCCAAATAGGGTTGTCGAACCAAGATTGGACGTTCTTGTGAACAGGAGTGTTGATCCAGATGTGGTCGTTCATTTGCGTAAAGCTGTGGATGCGGGGGAGATTCGATTTGTGCTTGCCGAAATGAAAACACCTGCCGCATTTGATGTTGTGGGCGGGCACGCACGCATGCTACTAAATGTTGAGGATTTTCTCTCGATCGACTCAGAAGACAAAATCATCGAATTCATGCTTGCCATCTCACACGAGTTTGTTCATTACCAGCAATGGAAGCGAACGACATATGTGAAGATGCGACGCATGTTTGATGAAGGGTATGTTTCGGGGCCCGGAGATTGCTCTGCGAAATATTTGAATGAACGTGAGGCTTACAAAAGGATGTGTCGCATTGGAAATGCAGTGAACTACCGTTCAGTTTGGACAGATGATCCCAAGACGGATCTTTGTACAAGGGTTGAATCCGATAAAGCATTCGACCAAGCGTTTTACTACTTCTCCGTTTTCTTTTACAAAGAACTGTTTCGGGGCTGCGATGACATCTGGTGGAATCTCGCCGGTGGCCCACACTTCTAATCGACACAATCTGTGTCGATTTTTTTATCCCCGCATGCCTTTTCCGCCCTTGGCGCCTCTGCTACAATACCCCTGCTATGAAAGAAATCATCTTGAAAGATTCGGTTGGATTAGGCCCTAAAATTGACTATAAAAATGAATTGAATCCTGAGCAGTTTGCTGTCGTGGAAAACGGCGATGGCGCTTGTTTGGTTTTGGCAGGGGCTGGATCAGGGAAGACGAGAACAATCACATATCGTGTCGCGTATCTGCTCGAACGGGGAATCGCTCCGCAGAACATTTTGCTGCTGACATTTACAAATAAGGCGTCAAAGGAAATGCTTTCCCGTGTCGAGTCGCTTCTCGGGTTTTATCCAACTGGACTTTGGGGAGGAACGTTTCACTCGGTCGCAAATAGAATCTTGCGCATGTACGCAAACCTGATCGGGCATACACAAAACTTTACGATTCTTGATAGTGAAGATTCTGAATCTCTGATTAAATCCATTGTCAAAGAATTACAAATTGATACGTCAGAAAAGCGATTTCCATCTGCCTCGAAATTGCATTCCATTCTCAGTTACGGAAGAAATGCGAGCCGTCCCATCAAAGAAATTGTCGCAGAGAAGTATGATCACTTTTATGATTTGATTCCGGTCATTGAGCGCATTGCGGAAGTGTATGAATTACGGAAGCGTCAGGCGGATTCTATGGACTTCGATGATCTGTTGATTCGTTTACGAGATTTGCTTGTAGAGAATCCTGTTGTGCGAGATCGCCTCGCGACTCAATTCGAATACGTTCTTGTCGATGAGTATCAGGACACAAACGTCTTACAAGCACAATTGATCGCCATGCTCGCCAGTGTTCACAAAAACATTCTTGTTGTGGGGGATGATGCACAATCCATCTATTCTTTTCGCGCGGCCGAAATTAAAAACATCTTGTCGTTTCCAGATCAATACGGAAGCACAAAAACGTTTCGCCTCGTAACAAACTACCGATCGAGTCCAGAGATTTTGTCTATCGCAAACGACTCTATTCAGAATAATAAAAAACAATTTAAAAAAGATTTAACGGCCGTTCGCTCCAGTTCAGAAAAGCCGCAACTTGTTCCAGCGGCAAACAATTCACAAGAAGCACAATTCATTGCGCAACAAATTTTGACATTGAGAGAACAGAATGTTCCGCTTCGTGAAATAGCTGTGCTTTTTCGGGCTGCATTCCATTCGCAGGCGTTAGAGTTCGAGCTCATGCGTCGTGATATTCCGTATGAGTATCGTGGAGGTTTAAAGTTTTTCGAACGCGCGCACGTGAAAGATATTATTGCGCATATTCGTGTGAAAGCGAATTTGAGAGATGAGGTCGCGTGGTTGCGCATGCTTGGACTTCAGACAGGAATTGGGCTTGTGACCGCACAAAAGATGATCCAACAGATTCGCGGTTATGATTCGCTGGAACAGATTGTCGAGCAAAAGATCGGAAGCGGTGCACGCGCATCCGCCGGATGGAAAACACTTGCAGCAACACTCAAACGTTTCACAACACAATCAACACCTGCAGAATTAATTCGCACGGTTGCCTCAAGTGACTATCGTGCATACCTCGAAGCAGAGTATCCAGACTTTGCGGATCGTCTTGAAGATATTGAACAGTTCGCTTTGTTCGCAGAGCAATACAAAGATCTCACAACATTCCTCACGGAAGTTTCGCTTACGAGTGATTATGGGGTTGTCGGAGAGGAAACACATGGCGATGAAGAACGGATTATTTTATCAACGATTCATCAAGCAAAAGGATTGGAATGGGACGCGGTGTTTATCATCAATCTTGTAGACGGAAAGTTTCCGAACGGAAAAGCCCTTGATGAACGTGATGGGCTCGAAGAAGAACGGCGACTTTTTTACGTCGCAACAACAAGAGCACGAAAATTTTTGTACTACACGTATCCGCTCGTTTCCGGAACAGAGTCACTCTTGTTCAATCAACCCTCCATGTTTCTGCAAGAACTTGATCCTGGTATGATGGAAGAAGTGAAGCTGAAGCGAGACGTCTCGAAGTCGACTTCATGGAATACAACCAGCTGGGACTCTTCCGAATGGGATTCATCAGATTCAGATGATGGGCCAGCTATTGTGTTGGATGATATGGGAGAAGAAGTGAAGAAGAAACCGGCGACAAAAGTGAGTGGAATGTCGTTTTTGAGGGATGTGTAAATTTCGATTTGTTTTCTTATGTCATCCTGAGGGAGTTCGACGACCGAAGGATCTCGTGTCTCTATGTCAGATGAACATTATTGTGTCTACATCATAACGAATCCAAGACACACTGTTTTATATATTGGTGTGACAGGGAATCTTAGTCGGCGTATCTACGAACATAAAAATAAACTGGTCGAAGGATTCACTTCGAAATACAATTGCACAAAACTTGTTTACTATGAACAGACGAGTGATGTGCGATCCGCAATCGAACGCGAGAAAGAACTAAAAGGTTGGTTAAGAAAAAAGAAAGAAGCATTAATCGCTACAATAAATCCTGAATGGAAAGATTTGGAACTCGATTAGTAACGCGAGATCCTTCACTTCGTTCAGG
>CAIKXH010000138.1 GCA_903831335.1 Candidatus Uhrbacteria bacterium
AACACGAAACGAATCCGTGCGTTCGATTACCTCTTACAAGTGAAGAAGTTTGTAACAGAACAGAACCAACAAGTATTCATGAATTATCTTGGCGCATTTTTCGCATCATGGCAGAATTTGTTGATGGATTTCAATTATTGTCAGAAACAAAAAAGGAAGTGACGTTTTGGGGTGGAACCCAGGTGCCCAAAGAAAGTGTCTGGTATAAATTCGCAGAAGAACTTTCGTTTAAATTGGCAAAAGATGGATTCACGATTATCACTGGTGGCGGACCCGGAATTATGGAGGCAGGAAACAAAGGGGCAAAAGAAGCTGGTGGAACATCTGTTGGATTTAATATTTTGCTTCCAAAGGAACAGAATTTAAATGCATATGTAAATAAGGGTCATTCATTTCATTATTTCTTTTCAAGAAAAGTGATCATGGCTTCTTCTGCGCAAGCGTATGTCTTTTTTCCTGGTGGGTTTGGAACATTGGATGAATTTTTTGAGATTGTTACATTGGTTGAAACAGGAAAAATGCAAAAGACTCCTATTATCTGTGTTGGAAGTGAATTTTGGAATGGGCTTTTTGATTGGATGAAGGCCATTCAAAGAGATAAATTTCACACCATTCATAATGCAGATATTAATTTGATCAAAATTGTCGATTCTGTTGATGAGGCTTTTAAAATTGTTTCTCGCTCTGCAGAGCGAACACTTTTCTAATATGGCAAACCATTCGCATAATCAGGGTCAAATGGGTGCATGGGTTGTAGATGTGAACATGGGGTATGGTCACAGTCGTGCAGCGCATGCCCTAAAGGATTTGTCTGGTGGTCATGTCTTGTCAGCAAATGATTATAAAGGCATTCCAGCTTCAGATAAAAAGCTCTGGAAAGAGAGTAGGGAATTATATGAGACAATATCCAGATTAAAACCTTTGCCAATTATTGGGGATATTTTGTTTGATGCACTTGATCGTTGGCAAGAAATTGAACCGTTTTACCCACGCAGAGATCTTTCCAAACCAAATCTTCAGTTAACGCAAATTTATCGTCTCATAAAAAAAGGACTTGGAAAGCACTTAATTGCAAAACTTGCAGAGAATCCAATTCCTCTCATTACAACATTTTTTATTCCGGCGTTTTGCGCGGATTATTTTGATTATCCGGGAGATATTTGGTGTGTGACTACAGATGCGGATATTTCACGCGCATGGGTTCCGCTTGATCCAAAAAAGAGTCGTATTAAATACTTTGCAAGCAATGGCCGAGTCGTTGAGCGCTTAAAACTTTACGGGGTAAGGGACGAGAATATTTTCCTTACAGGATTTCCTCTTCCTAAGGAATTGATTGGTGGTCCAAATGCAACAGTATTAAAAGATTTGCTTACTCACAGATTGTGCAACCTTGATCCTCAGGGAATTTTTTCAAGCATTCACGCACGTGCATTGCGTGCAGAGCTTGGTCCTGCACGTTGTTCTGTTGCCTCAAGTGCACATCCACTTACCCTTACATACAGTGTTGGTGGTGCAGGAGCTCAAAGACAGCTCGGAGTAAAACTTTTAAACAGCCTTAAGTCAAAAATCTCTCAAGGAAAGATCCGAGTTAATCTTGTTGCGGGAGTAAATAAGGCGGCGGCAAAGTATTATCGTGATGCTGTTGTGGCGGCTGGTCTTAAAAAGCATTTAGACAAATGGGTGTTTGTTCCAGAATTTGAATCGCGTGAAGCGTATTTTTCTGGCTTTAATGATTTGCTTAAAACAACGGATATTTTGTGGACAAAGCCTAGCGAGTTGTCTTTTTATACAGGACTTGGAATTGCGGTGATTATGGCGCCTCCTATCGGGTCACAAGAGGAATTTAATCGTACATGGCTGCAATATGTTGGGGGAGGGATTTCGCAAGGAGATCCTGCGTATACGGATGAGTGGTTGTTTGACTGGATCGATTCTGGTGGAATGGCACGCATGGCATGGAACGGGTTTGCACAAGCTCCAACACACGGAACTTACAGAATCGAAGATATTGTTCTTGGAAGAGAAAGTGAAATGAGAAAGTTACCGTTGATTGTTTAAATTAGTAGAAGGTAGCGAGTAGTAAGTAGCGAGGTCTTGGAAACGTTTTCTAGAACCTTGCTACT
>CAIKXH010000139.1 GCA_903831335.1 Candidatus Uhrbacteria bacterium
GGTATTTCTGTTGTCTCTACTTCAAATGGACTTATGACCAATAAAGAAGCGCATGCTCGTCACCTTGGTGGTGAAGTTCTTTGCGAAGTTTATTAGAAAAAAACGATATGTCACGTGTTGGAAAAAAACCTATTCTTATTCCTGAAGGTGTTGAAGTAACAATTGATGGTAAATCCATTGTTGTGAAAGGACCAAAAGGATCATTGTCACGGATTGTCCATCCGCTTGTTTCACTTGCACTCGTAGATGAGTCAGGAAAAAAGCATATTGATGTATCTGTTGAAGATGAGACAGAAAAAATTAACCGATCACAATGGGGAACCGCACGTACTTTGATCGCAAACATGATTAAAGGTGTAACGGAAGGATTCACAAAAAAATTAGAAGTAAACGGAGTGGGTTATCGCGTGAACCTCGCTGGAAATAATCTGAATTTGGTAGTTGGTTTTTCTCACGATGTCCTCTTTCCGCTTCCTGAAGGAATTACAGCAACAGTTGAAGGAAATATCATCACCATTATCGGAATTGATAATGAGGTGGTTGGAGAAATTGCTGCGCGTATTCGTAAAGTGCGAAAGCCAGAACCGTATAAAGGAAAGGGAATCAAGTATACAGATGAAGTGGTTCGTCGAAAAGCCGGTAAATCACAAAAGGCAGCTGCTTAACACAAACGTATGAACGGATCAAAGAAACAATTAGGTCGCGCAAGACGCGCCCATCGCACACGTGTTGCCATGCATGGAACAGAACTCAAACCACGTTTGAGTATTTCACGCAGTTTGAAACACATTTATGCCCAGCTCATCAATGATGACAAAGGTGTCACGATTGCAGCCGCATCAGATAAAGAAGTGAAATCAAAAGCACGTCCTCTTGATGTTGCAAAAGAAGTTGGGATGATTATTGGTCAAAAGGCAAAAGCGGCTGGTGTAGAGACCGTCGTGTTTGATCGCGGTTCATTTCGTTATCATGGTCGTGTGGCGTCTTTGGCAGATGGAGCCCGCGAATCTGGTTTGAAGTTTTAATTTTTGTATGACAAACCCACAGATAAATTCACGACCAAAAACAACCGATCCAAAGAAATCATTTGGCGGTAAACCAGGTTCATCACGTGATGCTGGACGCGGAAAAGGCGGAAAACGCCCAGACCGTGAAAAAAAGGAACCACGAGAATTCGATCAAAAAATTCTTGATCTTGCTCGCGTAACACGTGTGACTGCAGGTGGAAAGCGTATGTCTTTTCGCTGCGCGCTTGTTATTGGAGATAGAAAAGGACGTGTTGGATTTGGGGTTGCAAAAGGTGCAGACGTACAAATTGCGGTAGATAAAGCGTATCGCCAAGCAAAAAAGAAATTGATCACAGTTCCAATTGTAAATGAAACATTGCCCCACGCAACTGTCGTAAAATTTGGATCCGCTATTGTGATGCTGAAGCCAGCACCTAAAGGATCTGGGTTGAAGGCGGGTGGTGCGATTCGTGTCATCTTGCAATATGCGGGTGTTCCAAACGCTGTTTCAAAAATTTTGAACTCAAATAATAAAATCAACATCGCGCAGGCAACTATTCAAGCGATTCAGACGTTGAGTGAATCCAAAAAATAATTGTATGACACTTTCACTTCACACATTGAAACCAAGCCCACACTCAAAAAAGGACCGAAAATATATCGGTCGTGGTTTGTGTTCTAAAGGAACCTACTCCGGTCGTGGAGTCAAAGGACAAGGTGCTCGTTCTGGTATTTCTGGATTGAAGTTGAAAGGATTTCGTAAGATTTTGCTCTCAACACCAAAGTTGCGCGGATTCCGTGCGAAAAATCCAAAAGCTCAAATTGTTAACGTTGGCGATCTTGATAAAATGTTTGCAGAGGGATCAAAGATTACTCCAAAACAACTTTTTGCAAAGGCTTTGATTTCAGATGTTGCTGCAACAATCAAGGTGCTTGGAATGGGTGCAGTTTCGAAGAAACTCACTCTTCAAGGATGTCTTGTGTCTGAGGCGGCAAAAGAAAAGATCGAAAAAGCCGGTGGTTCCATCGTCTAATCGCTTCGTCTTTCAGAGGTCACCTTACCTTCCAAAATATTTCTCTATGAACACCCTTCTTCGCATTTGGAAAACAAAAGAACTCAGGTCTAGTTTGATCTTCGTTCTCCTCATGCTTGTGGTTTTTCGTATCGCAGCACATATTCCTGTTCCAGGAATTGATGCAACAGCTCTTGCACAGGTATTTTCAAAAAACCAATTTTTGGGACTTTTGAATATTTTTTCCGGAGGAACATTGAAGAATTTTTCGATTGTGGCAATGGGGGTCATGCCTTATATTACCGCGTCCATCATTTTTCAATTGTTCGGCATGATTATTCCTTTCTTTGAAGAATTGCAAAAGGAAGAATCGGGAAGACAAAAAATCAACCAGTGGACACGTTTACTTACGATTCCACTCAGTTTCATTCAAGCGTACAGCTTGATCCTTCTTCTTTCACAACAAGGACAATTTTTCGTGGGTGCACAGGTCAGCACAATCCTGTTTGCTATCGTTAGCATGACAGCGGGAACAGTGTTTCTTATGTGGATCGGTGAGTTGATTTCTGAAAAGAATATTGGAAACGGTGTTTCTATCATTATTCTTGCAGGAATCGTCGCTGGTCTTCCAACGATTTTGAGTCAATCTCTTGTCGTCTATGACAAGAGTCAGCTCATTACGCTCATTTTGTTTATTGCGGTAGTAATCGTTACTGTTGTTGGAATCGTTATCATGAATGAGGCTCAAAGAAATATCCCTGTTCAATACGCTCGTCATATTCAAGGTTCACGCCTTGCAGGTGGGTCTAGTTCACACATTCCAATTCGTTTGAATATGGGTGGAGTGATTCCAATCATTTTTGCTATTTCAATTATCTTGTTTCCAACCGTTCTCGCGCAATTCTTCATGAATGCAAAAACGCCGTTTTTGCGAACGGCTGCAATACAGGTTTTGCAGATCTTCCAAAATCAATTGTTTTACGGTATTGCTTACTTCTTGCTGGTATTCCTTTTCGCTTACTTTTACACATCTGTTATTTTCCATCCTGATCAGGTTGCGGAAAATATTCAAAAGCAAGGTGGATTTATTCCAGGGATTAGACCAGGAAAGCATACGGCAGATTACCTAAGCTTCATCACAAATCGAATCCTGCTTCTTGGAGCAACATTCCTTGCAGTGATCGCAGTGTTACCGCTCGTTGTGCAGCACTTCACTGGTAGTCAAAGCCTCGTGATTGGTGGAACATCCATTTTGATCATTGTCGCGGTTGTCATTGATAGTGTGAAACAGATTGGGGCGCAATTGACCATGAGAGAGTACGACATCTAAAAGAAAAGAACCCTTAAGTGGGTTCTTTTGAATTGAGGCTTAACTTGCTATACTTTCATTACTTATGCATCAACTCACACAAAAGCCTTACAAGGTTATTTTATTCGGTCCACAAGGAAGCGGAAAGGGGACACAAGCCCATCTTTTGTCAGAAGATTTAGGTATCCCAACCTTTAGTATGGGGCAGTTGATCCGAGATGAAATTGCGACTGGTTCAGAGATGGGAAAACGATTTGCTCCAATTGTCGAAGAAGGAAAATTAATTGCAGATGCAGATGCGGCTGCGCTATTAAAAAGACGCCTCGCGAATCCAGACGCACAAGATGGGTATATCCTTGATGGATTTCCACGCGATCGTGCGCAAGCAAAAGCCTTTGATTTTGATCGTCCAACA
>CAIKXH010000140.1 GCA_903831335.1 Candidatus Uhrbacteria bacterium
CAACCTCCCCAGAATGGCTTTTTCAATTCCAAATTCCAATCTGTGGTGTCATTTCTGAGAATTGGATATCCCCCTTCATTTCTTTGCAATAACAAACCAAAGAAATAGCGTGTTGTGACCAGAACCTTCGCATCAATCGAAACATTTCCAAGATTTTTAACCCTTGGTTTCAAAACAAAATCCCCTTCCTTATTCTTCACAATTGAAAAACCAAGAATTTCCAATTTTCTCACAAGTTCTCCGGGAACAGTTATGGCGACACGTAAACCTGTTCTGAACGCTAAATTCATTCCACTTTTTTCATCAGGTCTTACGATTTTTTCTTGCATGATAATACATCCATTGTGCTCACCAACGCTGGCGCTCTGAGGAACGCTAATAGTAAAAGGAATTAATTCCTTTTGACCCACCTCAAGAACAACCTCACTTTTCTCCAGCTTTATCCATGCTCCAACATCATCAGAGACTTCAGCACGTTGTTCACACGCAAAAGCTCCACCCGTAGAAGGAGTAGAGTCAACACCATAAACAAGCATTGTTACTTGTTCAGCCGTATTATTTTCAACCATGACACCTTCATTCTGAATATTCCCCGGTTCTAGTGTATGCAAAAAAATAGATTCAGTGCGCTGAATCCCCTCTCTTGGATATGCGGGGCGTCCACCAAAACCACCATACTCAACTGCAGAAACACCATGAAAGGAAAATAACAAAAAGGAAATTGAGAGAGCAACCATGAAAAATCTTCTCAAATTCCTCAAACCCTTTACGTTTTGCATATTTTATACCCAGCAGTAATCTAGCTAAAGATGTTGTACAATTAAGCGTTATCACCTATTAACTTGCCGTTGCGGTAATCATCATGCTGATAGCATAATCTGCAGCCACAGCCTGTTCTCCCGGAATCGTCTGCATAACAGAAACTCCTGTCAGATACCAATCTCCAATTACATCTGCCGTATCAAGCGCGGAGATTAATGTCACTGTGTTTGTTACTCCTTCGCTATATGTGCTTGAAGCACCTTTGCTTACATCTGTTGCTGAACAGGTTGCACAAGCTCCCACTCCCAAAACACCCCCCGAAGGATTAACGGTCATTTGACCACCAACAGCATCTGCATCTGCTCCATCTGAGCATCCAGAAGACGTTGGATCATTATAATCAAACGGCGTTCCCGCACTTGTCCAAACAGAAGTACTTAACGGTGCCGCCATTGTGAGCGTCCAAGCACCTGCGACCGCCCCAGGATTTCTGACATAAATACGTTGACTCCATGAGCCAAATTCTCCCGTAGATGCCTGACAAGCAAATGAAAAGGACTTTGAAGGGAACGTTACACTAGGGGATACAACGGAAGCCCAGTTGTTATCAACAATATCCGCCGCAAGAATACCCGCGGTAATAATCTGTGTAAAGCTCGACGTAGAAGACGCCAGAACATATGTTACCCCCCCAAGACCTCCAGTCAGAAATAAAATTGCAACAAGCGCAATAGGAATACTTAGTTTCCCGCGCACCTTGCAAAATAACGTATGCATAAAAATTCTTCTAATCAATTCCTTATCTACAAGATGTAGATGAAATAGATTTTGATATAAAATTTGAGAAAAATAAATTTTTCTTTAACTAAAGTATATCATAGATCACTCAAGATAAGAGTGGATAACTTTCGTTATAAAACAATTTGAATGTGTGTTGCTGAAAAGCAAAAAAACAATGAAATATCTTGTCGCAGACACGTGTCACACGAATAAAACTGCAGATCAATAGAACTAACTTTGTTCTATCCCCAACTCTTTTGCGATATTGATATGTCTTGGTGTAAAAATCAGCAAAGAGATCGCGAGCAGCGCACCCACAATCCCCACGACCCCAAATGTTTGTATATGACCAACGGTTGCAGCAAGAAATCCTCCAACCGCAGGTCCCAGAATAAATCCGATATTGGTAAACACATCTTGAACCAATTCGATTTCTTGTTCATTGCTCTTTGCTTCAGAAACGTAATCCGCAAAAATACTTTTGATAACCGGCCATGCAATTCCTGTACAAATAGCACTAAGAAAACTGAGCAATATGAGCAATACAGGATTTCTTACATAAAGAAAATTTACCAAAATCAAAGACCCAATGAGAAGCGCTGTGAAGGCTGTACGTTTTTTTGAACGTTTTCCGACAATATCTCCCACAAGCCACCCCACCAAAAAAGATGGCAGCCCGTGCGCAAATAAAAATACTCCAGCAAATGCAATAGACCAATCTGTTTGTATAATCATAAGAGGAGCCACAATCCAAAAGCACGCTTCAATAATCGTGAGCATTGTAGAAAAGAGATAGAGCGGAAACAGTGTCACTGCCACTTTTTTATGCAATGCAAATTCTACAAAGAAATTTGCAATATTTTTTTGTTCCTTTACAGAGACTTCTTTAATTGGGGCAATCCTTCGGAGGGCAAAGTAAAAAAGGATAGCGATACCCAAAAAGCCCCATGCTATGAAAAAAAAGTTTTGATGAATAATATCCGCTGTAAACACACTCGCAATCAAAGGAGCGATCAGATAGGCGGTCGAGATGAAAAAATCAATGACCCCAAAACTAGAGGTGTGTTCTTCTTTTGGAATCATGCGTCCCACAAAATCCAGCGTACCGCAATTATAAAGATCGAAATAAATTCCCCAAACAATCATTCCGAGCATGAGCCACAAAACAGCCTCACCTTTCCAAAGAATAAGAGGAAACAATGACGCAATCGCGAGCATCATCAAAAACATGCGCCGAAAATTGGCTTTTTTCAGAACATGCGTCAAAAGAAGATCGAAAATAATTCCCGCTACAGAAGAAAATCCAACAATTAACCCCATGTTCGTTTCAGAAATGCCCGCATTTGTGATAATGAGCGGCACATGAAACATGAGCATGCCGTCAAATAACAAAAAGAAGAAAATCATGAAACAGACCACATACAAGGCATGGTGTTTCATTCCGTAATGTCTGACGTGTAAGTAAAGATGTTTGATGTTTGGCATAGGTGAACGCAGACAGTATATCATTTTTTGGTTGAGTTTTTTAACCACCTGTCCATAGATCACACATGCTAGAAAACGGTCCACGCACACCTCTCAACGTACTCTGTTTTTTTCATAAACTGTGCTATATTTTCTCAACTATGCCTAAACCCTTTCTCCTCATCCAAATCCGCCCAGAAGATAAAGCATCAAATGATGAATATGCTTCTATTTTAAAATTCGGTGAATTATCAGAAGATGAAGTGATTCGTGTCAGACTTGATCAGACTTCACTTCCAACAATAAATCTAGATGATTATTCAGGAATCATCATTGGTGGTGGTCCATGGAATCCATCAGATCCAATAGAAAAGAAATCAGAAATACAAATACGTGGTGAAGCAGAACTTTTTCCGTTCGTGAAATCAATCATCGAACAAGATAAACCCTGTCTTGCGATCTGTTACGGCCTTGAGGCTGTTGCGTGTGCAACAAACACCCCACTTACGTATGAGTTTGGAGAAAGTGCTGGTGCTGTTGATTTAATCCTTACAGAAGATGGAATGAAAGATCCGCTGCTCGCAGATCTCCCAAATCCATTTCGTGGTTTTGTCGGGCATAAGGAATCATTAGGAACCGTCCCAAAGGGCGCTGTGCTCCTTGTCTACTCAAATACATGCCCCGTAGAAATGTTCCGCCTTGGACAAAATATCTACGCAACGCAATATCATCCAGAACTTGATGCAGAAGCGTTTTGTGATCGTACAGATATATACAAACATGCTGGATATTTTTCACCAGAAAAAGCAGACTCTCTAAAAGAGGCAGCAAGAAAAGAAACAATCATGACCCCAATGCACATCATGAAACGCTTTTTTGAGCGATATCGAACGTAAGAAAAAAACACCCCCGAATGAATCGAGGGGTGTTTTTTATAAGCAAGTATAGATAATCTATTTATTTTTCTCAATAAGTTCATTCATAAACTTTATTGTTGCCTCATGCAAGTAACCGGTTCCTTTTTTCAAATTCAAAGGTTTAAGAATATCATCCGCGTGCGCGTCTTGAAATCGAATGAGTGCGCGTCTTGTAAGTGGACCGAAAAAAGTTGTTTCCTTCCCCACACTACCTGCCCCACTCTTCGAAACCGTAAATCCTTGAGTGTTTAAAAAGATCTGCAGTAATCTTACATCTCGACCAACACTACCTGGAATCAATATGCGCACAAACGGCTCTGTAACAGCGATAATTGATGATCCATACCCCGATGATCCAGACGATGCAGATGAAGCAGTGGATGACGATCCTCCAGAAGGGACTGTTGATAAATCGGATTGTGTTTGCGATGTTTCCTTAATTATTATTCCCTCCACCTTTTTTTCCTCAACATTTTTCTCTAAAACCTGAACAGGAACCGGAACACTTGGCAAAACAGAAGGTCCCCCACCCGAACCACCTCCACCTTCACAAGGGTCTGTCGATTTTGTTGTAGTAGATGTTGTCGTCTCTACAGCATCACCATTTTTTCCCTTCACAGTAAACGCATAAGAAGTTCCGCAAGACAATCCTGTAAACGCATGACTGGTTGTTCCAATCCATCCGGAATTTCCTCCTGAGTGACTTACAAAATATTGCCAAATTATGCACAGAGAGTTACGAATTGCGTAAGTCTTTCAAAAATATTTCTTGAGATTGTCAAAAGACGGATCTGCTACATACCCATAACAAGCTCGAGTCAGAATAAATCAATAATCCAATCCTTCCCGTGCTTTCACACCAGAATAAAAATAATGCTTATGTAGCTTCATTTCTGTCATCAAGTGTGCCTTATCAAGGAATGCCTGCGGAGCATTTCTACCCGTTAAAACTAATTCTGTTGTCTCTGGCTTCTTTTCAAGCAACGCAAGAACAGCTTCAACAGAAATCATACCAAGATCAACGGTTGAATTGATCTCATCGAGAACCACTACATCATATTCTGCCTCAAACATCCGCTGCACTTCAACGAGCCCACGAGCAGCTTCTGTCTTATCAAGATCCGAAATCGAAAAATCGAAGCGATTCGTTACAGGATCTATGCGATCTCTCCCTGTCGCAACAAGATCAACCCCAAGGTTTCGGAGCACACTTCGTTCAAAGTAATGAGATTCTCCCCCTTTATCAAAGTAAACAATACCGACTTTTTTGCCAGCACCAAGCGCGCGGATCATTTCGCCTGTAGCCGCCGTCGTCTTCCCTTTTCCA
>CAIKXH010000141.1 GCA_903831335.1 Candidatus Uhrbacteria bacterium
GGGATAATATCGAAAAGATTTTGTTTTTCCATAGATATAAAGTAGTAAAGTAGTAAGGTAGTAAAGAAGAAAAGATATTAGAAACCATGGGAAGCAGAAACTTGAGGGAGAAATGAATTGAACGGAAGAGGTCCTGACCTCGATCTGATATGTTTGTTTCTTTGAAGTCGATCGATAAGTCCGGTAAATTTTTTCAGTGTTTTTTCAAGGATAAGTTTTGAAAACACATCACTGACTACAGCGAGAAAAATAAATACACTCAGTTCTGATGCTCGCGCCATGTCTGGTGTGTGTTTTTCTGTGTGTGCTGGAGGTGCAGTGTGTTGAACAGAACAAAATGGGCCTTGAAAATATGAGGAAGAGGATCCTGTTGAACATGATGCAGACACAGTGATCAAAAAACTCATCGCAAGAACGGCGAATAAAAGCGTGAGGGTGACCCAATGTAAAAACGCACGTGCCATAGTGGAAACTAGTTTATCATGCGGTTCTGAAGTGAGGTAGAGAAAAGGTCAAGAGTTTTACAGAGGTCGACCACAGAGGAGATGTGTCGTATAATTTTTGTACATGAAAAAACTTGATCAACTCATAACAGACTTTCTTGAGTATTTAGAGGTTGAGCGTGGGCGTTCGAATCGAACGATTTTGAATTATGATTTTTATTTAAGACGATTTTCCCATTTTGCAAAAAACCCAACTCCAAATCTCGTGACGCGCGACAAGATTCACGAGTATCGCCTTTGGCTCAATCGCTTGGAAAGCGGAAGACAGCGAGAGCAGCTCTCAAAGAGCACGCAGAACTATCATCTTATTGCTCTGCGATCATTTTTGAAATACCTCGCAAAACAAGGAGTTGGTTCCCTTCCATCAGAGCAGATAGAACTTGCAAAGACCCCCATGAGACAAGTGGAGTTTCTTGAGGTTGAGGAATTAGATCGGTTGTTGAATGCTCCTGAGCGCACCGCAGCAGGAATGATCGCGCTTCGGGATAAAGCAATTCTTGAATTACTGTTTTCTACTGGACTTCGTGTTTCAGAACTTTCAAATTTAAAAATGGAGAACATTAATTTGAAACGGGATGAATTTACGATTCGTGGAAAAGGAGAAAAAACACGCTTGGTATTTTTATCATCAACGGCAAAAGAAGCCATAAAAAAATATCTCGACAAACGCCGTGATACTTCTCCTTATATTTATGTAAGTCATGACAGGGCAAAACATGGACGTGAAGAAACGGGCCCGCTTACTCCTCGCTCCATACAACGAATGGTAGAACGTTACGCAACCGCCGTTGGAATTACAAAACACATTACACCACACACTCTTCGTCATACGTTCGCAACAGATCTTCTCTTATCGGGCGCTGACATCAGATCGGTCCAATCCATGCTTGGTCACTCGAGTATCACAACTACTCAGATTTATACACACATTACCAACAACCAGATGAAAGATGTGTATAAAAAGTTTCATGGAAAGAATCGGGAATAATATATTTGCCGCCGGATTCCTTGACGAATGAGCTTGAATGTGGTTTTTTAGGCATGAGATCGCGAACGTTGGCGGACTCAAGGAACGAACATGGACTTTCTTATCTTCTTGATTGTGTTTGTCGGTAATGGTTGCCCCAAAGAGAACCTTGAAACTCTTTTTGTTCATCAGCTTGATTATTTCGATGCACCGCGCCCGTATCTTGCAGATACGGAATACATGAAACGCGTTTTTGTGCAGGTGAAAAAAGCTGGTGCGACAAAGCGGCAAATGCAGCGATTGCATCGAATTGCGCGTGAGGAAACAAAGAACAGTCCTCGGGCGTGTAGAAAAAACGGGTGTGGTCCTTTTCAGCAGCGCATTCGTCCTTTGTCTGAAAGATATGTGAATACAGTATTCGTCAGAAATTGGTTTCGGTGGTTGCTTACAAACAAACCTGGTTTTGCCGCCACAACAGCACTCGACATGTTGCAACGATGCGAAAAACTTTCAGGAAAACATTGGCGTTGTTGTTATGGTGGTGCATACCGGCCTGAGTGTCGCATCAAATGGGACAAAAACCATAGAGGGCAAGAGAAGACCTAACGACCCCGTCATTGAGATGGGGATTTTTTTTATCAAAAAATCCTTCGAGTGTATCGAAAGATTTTTTGCAAACACATAAGTTTTAAGTATGGTGGCCTGGACTGGGGTCGAACCAGTGACCTTGGGCTTAGAAGTCCCCTGCTCTATCCAACTGAGCTACCAGGCCATGTCATTTAAAACTTATGTGTTTGATTCTGAAAATCCTGATAAATATAGTAAATTTTCCGAGGTTTGTCAATCGGTGTTTCTATTACGATTTATTTGTTGGGACCGTGATTTGCTCTTAGTAAGATGAATCGTTGACAATACACAATTTTCTTATAAGATGACCTCTCTGAAAAGAGTGTTCTTTGTTTGGAGGTTATTCATGCAAACGCAAAATGAACTGCAGGATCGGTGGAATCGACTTTGTGAGAGACTTCACGTTGAGGGTGAACTTGCACAAGCAACCTTTCAGGAATTGGTTGCTAGATACAGCGAACCGCACCGCGCGTATCACACATTTACGCACATCCAAGAATGTCTGAAACAATTCGATGTTCTGCGTGATCATGGTCCAAATCCTTTTGCTGTTGAGCTCGCAATTTGGTTTCATGAGGTTGTTTACAGTGTTCGTCGAAAGCGGAATGAAGAAGAGAGTGCGATCAAGATGGTTTCGTTTGCAACAGTCGCAAACATCGATTCCAAAACGATCGAGATCGCAACCAGCTGCATTCAGGCTTCAAAGCATGATCATTTTCCACAAACCCACAGTGAACAAGTCATGATTGACGTGGATCTTGCGATCCTTGGTCAACCCTGGCCTCAGTATGAGTTGTACACGCAGCAGATTCGAAAAGAGTATGCGCATGTACCTCATGTCATGTATGTTCTGAATCGACGCTACGTCATGAAAAGATTTATCGATGAACGACCGTATATTTACTTCACTCCTCACATGCGTGAACACCATGAAGCGCAGGCGCGCGCAAATATTGCGCGGGAACTTCATTCGCTTATGCTTCTCTAACTTGCTCGAAAGAGTGAGTTTTTTTAATAAAAAAACACGGAGGTGAGTCCGTGATTAAGAGAACTAGAATGGCATGTTTTGCATGGCGAACTTGGTTCGGATGCCCGACTTTTCTTCGATCGTGCGTGCGATGTCCACAACAGTTTCGAATTCTGCGTCCGGATCATGGTGTGTTGTGATGATCAGCTTCGGCTTTGCCTCAAAGGCATGCTTTGCTGCAGCCTCAGCTGTGATGTGACCAATCGAGCATGGCAAATGGAAGGTCTGGTTTTCCTGAACGACGTTGTACTTGCGCTTGGACTGAAGCCAAGCTTCCTCGACAGGATATGTCGGATGACAGAATACACGCTCCTTCAGGACGCGCTCGACACCGAAGAGATCATTCTGTGTTGCCGGAGTTCTTCCTCCGTGCATGCCGCTGAAAAATTCGATTTCTGTGTTCGGGCTGTAGATCGGCTTGAATGACTGAAGGCCATACAGGTGATCACCATGGAAGTGCGAGAAGATGATGTAGATTCGCAAAGGCTTTTGCTGGGTTATGAGACCTGCTTGCACCATCGCTTTTCCTAAATCATCTGCGTTGCAACCATGAGTGTTCATGAACTTGGTCATGAAATCATCGACGTCACGCCACGTGATGCCGGGAGTAAGATGGTCCTTGATGAGTTCATTGCCAAGACCAATGATTCCAGATCCTGTGTCGAAAATGACGAGTGTGTCGGCGAACTTGAGTGTGTGACATGTGGTTTGTCCACCAAGTTGCGGGTTGTATGATGGAAAGGAACCTTGGGTTCCATAGAACCGGCCTCGCGGCTTCATCAAATCCAACATTGTCTGGGATGCAAGATCAACTACACCTGTCACAGTTTTGGTTCTGGATGTCATTTTTTCTCCTGAAATATGGAAGGTACGAACGAGGACATTCCTCATTTCAGCTGGCAACACCGCGTTTCCATCTGAATAAAGGATGTGTGAACTTAATGTATTTTTGTCTTGTTGTCAATGATTAGTGCATAAATTCTCTATTGTCAGAATGAGATTTGAAGAACGTTAAATTTTACCAGAAGCACAAGACCGAATGTGTAAACAAGAGAAGCGATTACATCATTTCTGAACATGTGTGATGCATTTGATTTGCCATTATCGAGCGGTGTTCCACAAAGGCCTTTTCTCATGCATAAAAAACCAATCAGATTTGTAAGCCAGTAAATAAGAATCATGGATGGTAAAAAAGCAGACGGAGAAAAGTGTTTAACGATGAGGGCAAGAACGTACGAGATGGGTATGTTTACAAACACATCATCCCAAAGCGAAAGAGGAGAAAGTAAGTAGCCAATGAAGAAGAGTGTTCCTCTTTTCACGAGTTGTTTTTGCATAGGTGAATTCCTTTTGGAATCCTCACCTTCAGCATATAGGTTTGGGTGTAAAGGCAAATATCTGTTGTCGACGAATCGGACGACCAAATCAGGTTTATACGTAACTGTTGCCAGTTTTCAAATAATTCTATATACTCGAGCCGATAGTCCTTATGGCGGTCATGGTGAAAAGGTTATCACAGGGGTTTGTGGTACCTCTATTACGGGTTCAATTCCCGTTGACCGCCCCACAAAACTTCCAAAATTGGCGATCTACTTGTGCTTCGCCAAAAAAGCGTTTCAACGTATGTGAATACGTCTCAACACTTTTTTGGCTCCAGCACTTCGCATCTCATCCAATTTTGGAAGTTTTGTATTAAAAAACTCTCGGATTGCCGAGGGTTTTTTTGATATGAAAAAACTTCGCAAAGATTTGCGAAGTAGAGTTCAGGGAGAGCGAGTTGGAAACACACCTCCGGCGTTTTCGAACACGACGCCTGGATTTGCTCCACAACATTCGCAGTACACGGTCGGAATAGTGAAGCTCTTCAGTCCACAGTTTGGACAGTAGTCAGATCCTGGAATCAAGATCTTGCGAAGAGTCATCACCCAGTCGCCAACAGTGAAGAGTTCATGCTTTGCACGAAACTCAGAAAGATGAGCGGCGCCCTCAGGACTCAGTCCAATGAAGACAACCTCAAGTTCAGGAGAAATGTCTGCTTCGACAATTCGCTTGCAACGGCGCGCGAGTTCAAGCATGGACGGATCACGAGACATGTTTTCGAATCGGACGACGCACATGGGGATCAACTCCTTTGCGCGAATGCGCTTCGCGAAATAGTTGGCTCGTGGTGAAAGAGTGATTGGAGTCGTGGTTTCTGCGTACATGTCGTTCTCCTTTTTTTGTGAAATGAACAGTTCCTATCTATAAGATAATCTGACAAATCAAATCATCACATAGACGTTGTCGACATTTTCGACAACGCTTTGACTATCTGTTGGGTGCGTGAGAATATAGAATATATGCATATGAACTATTCGAAAGAGGTTATTCGCGGGCTTGAGGCATATGGCCTTGACGAAAAAGAAGTCAGAGTCTATCTCGCGGGGCTCGAGATTGGAACTGCGTCCGTTTTGGAACTTTCTCGAAGGACAACACTTCCCCGCACAACGCTTTATCCTATTTTGGAACGATTAGAACATCACGGAATATTTAAAGTTGGGAAACAAAAAAATACAAAAGTGTATATTGCAGAATCTCCTGAAACACTTAAACGACAATTTGACGAACGCGCCGTTATTTTTTCTCAAACACTCCCCGCTCTTGAAACAATCTCGGGCTCCCTTCATGCAGGGCGAGGTGTTACATTTTACGAGGGCTCTGATGGATTCAAGCGCGTATGGAAAGCGATTATTAATTCCGGGGTAAAAGAATATCGCATGATCACAAGCGGAACAGGACTTTTGGATTATGCAAAGGAACCATATATTGTGAAGCGTGTGATTGCGGAGCGCATGGAAAAAAAGATTTTCAGCAAACAACTTATTCGTGACAGTAAAGATGCACGTACGATTGTAAAAAAAGATAAAAAAGAATTGCGTGAATCCAGATTTCTTCCATCTGATATTCATCTACCCTCAACGGTCATTGTGTTTGCAGATCAGGTTGCGTTTATCACGACACGAAAAGAAAATACAATGATTCTCCTTGCGTCTGGCGATGTTGCACTGACGTATAAAACATTGTTCGATCTTATCTGGGCAAAAGCGGATGTTGGGAATGTTTGAGGTACAGATTACAAATAAGAAATACAAATATACAAATTTGAAGACTCATAGTCGAAGTGACAATGAGTCTTTTTGTTATTTTTTGAGATTATCATGAATATATCGTAAAACTTTTTTGACCAGATTAAACGCAAATAATCGAATCTGTATATTTGTATGCCACGATTTGTAATCTGTACCTCAATTGTCACTGTGCTACACTTACGGTACATGAAATCCTCAAACAAAACCCTTTATATTCTCGATGGAAATGCCCTTCTGCACCGTGCGTGGCATGCGATTCCGCCACTTGCTACACAAGAAGGTTTGATCGTAAATGCGGTTTACGGATTTACAAACGTGGTTGAAAAAATTCGTTATAGCTTTAAGCCGGATTATCTTTGTGTTGCATGGGATTTGCCTGGAAAGACATTTCGTCACGAGGCTGTTGAAAGTTACAAAGCCACACGGGCAAAAAAAGAACCTGAGTTGTATGCACAGATTCCCATGATTCAAGAATTACTTTTGTCTTATCATGTCCCATCCTATAGCGTGCCTGGGTTTGAGGCCGATGATGTGATTGGGACTGTTGCAGAAATCGTAAAAAAACAAAATGTAGACGTCGTGATTGTGACAGGTGATATGGATGCGCTTCAACTTGTTGATGACCATGTTTCTGTTCTCTCGTTTGTAAAAGGTGTGACAGAAACAAAAGTGTATAACGAGGCCGCGGTTGTCGAACGGATCGGATTAAAGCCTGAGCAACTCATTGATTATAAAGCGCTCCGGGGCGACACGTCCGATAATATTAAAGGAATCGCAGGAATCGGAGAAAAAGGCGCGCTCGAATTGATTCAGAAATATCAAACAGTCGATGGAATTTTTGAAGCATTAAAAAAAGGTGAAGTCGCGTCGAAGTTTGCAAAAAAACTTGAAGGTAAAGAAAAGGTGGCAGAAGAATCAAAAATGCTCGTGACAATTATTCGAGATGTTCCATTTAAGTTTCATTTGGATGAAACGGCTTTTCAAAAGCCTGACCTCGACGTACTCCTCGAAAAGTTTCGTCGGTACGAATTTCGTTCACTGCTTAGAAAGTACAGCAACGTTTCGACGGGAACAGAAATGCCACCTCCGCCAATAGATGATATGAGAGGAGATACGTCATCTCGAGCGGAGCAAAGCGGAGCCGAGAGGTCTTTTCGTTCGTCGTCGAACTCCTCAGTCGAGATGACAAAGAATACACAAATCATTCGAGATCTTGCTTCCCTCGAATCTTCCCTCGCTCTCTTATCGAACGAGAAGATTTCGATCGTGATCGGTTCGCAAACCCCAGACTTATTTGGAACAACACTCGCAGCGATTGCTCTGTCGGATGCTCAGAAGACAATATGTATTGCGAATCCAAATAAGGAAATGTTGGAGTTGGTTTACAAGAAAATTTCCGCAACGCCATTTCTTGTTGTGCATGATGAAAAGAAACTTCTGCACATATTCTCTAAAACTTTGTCTCGTTCCGTATCGGTTTTCGATACACTCATTGCATCGTATCTCCTTCATGCAGGAGACCGATCAGATGATCTTGCGGAGATTTTGTATCGAGAATTACGTATAAAGGCAGAATTACCAATAAACTTTGCAACAGAAAAAGATTACAAGCATGTAAGTGAGTGTGCGACACAAATGATTCCTTTGCAAAAAAAATTACGGAAAGAATTGGAAAAAACCAATCAGGAGAAAGTGTTTGATGAGATTGAAATGCCCCTTGTTCCCGTGTTGTATAAAATGGAAGATGCCGGAATCGAAGTTGATGTAAAAGCCCTGAGTGTCTTTTCGAAGGAACTAGAAAAAAACATTCGATCTCTCGAAAAACAGATTCGTGATATTGCGGGAGAAGAAGTGAACGTCAATTCCCCATCACAACTTGCAACGGTTCTGTTTGAAAAATTGCAAATTCCAACAAAGCACATCAAGAAAACAAAAACGGGATATTCTACCGCAGCAAGTGAGCTTGAAAAGATTGTGGATGAACATGAAATCGTGCCAATGATTTCTGAGTATCGCGAACTCGCAAAATTGCAATCAACGTATGTTGAATCCCTTCCAAAACTTGTTGCAAAAGACGGTCGGGTTCACACAACATACAACCAAACCGTGACCGCCACCGGAAGACTCTCATCGAGCGACCCAAATTTGCAAAATATTCCTATTCGCACAGAACTTGGAAGAGAAATTCGCAAAGCGTTCGTGGCGGCGAAGGATCATGTTCTCGTATCTGCTGATTATTCGCAGATTGAATTGCGACTCGTCGCGATTCTTGCGGATGACAAACCGTTCATCAATGCGTTTAAGCATGGGGCAGATATTCACACGAGAACCGCTGCGGAAGTTTGGGAAATTGAAGAATCTGAAGTGACAAAAGATCAGCGCCGCGCGGCGAAGGCAATCAACTTCGGGATTATGTATGGGATGGGGCCAAGAGCATTATCGCGATCAACTGGACTTACGATGGAAGAAGCAAAAACATTCATAGAAAAATATTTTAAAATCCATATCGCTGTTCGAGAATATCTCGATACACTAAAAAAGAAAGCGCACGATGATGGATTTGTCGAAACGCTCTTTGGACGTAGACGATACTTTCCTGAGATTGAATCTGGTGTGCAAATGCTTGTTGCACAAGCAGAACGCATGGCACAAAACATGCCAATTCAGGGAACACAGGCGGATATTGTAAAAATGGCCATGTTGTCTGTTGATGGTTGGCTTAAACAAAGTCAGCTTAAAGCAAAGATTCTTTTGCAGGTTCACGATGAACTTGTTCTCGAGGTGCATAAGGATGATGTGGATATTGTGTGCAAAGGTTTGAAAGAAATGATGGAAGGTGTGGCTCAATTCGAAGTTCCGCTTCTTGTCGAAGTGAAAGCTGGGATGAATTGGGGGGTAATGGAGGAAGTATAGAAGAAATAAACCGCTGCATACGCAGTGGTTTTTCTTTACCTTGCGACACAAACAGATCAACGATACAATCGGTGGGAAAAGTAGCTGGTAGCGAGTAGTAAGTAGCTAGGTTCTAGAAAACGTTTATAAAACCTCGCAACTTGCTACCAGCCACTTGCTAACCCCTATATGCTTCTATTCGTTTACGGCGATGACGGTTTTCGCACGCAGGAAAAAGTCTCGCAGCTCAAATCTGCATTTAAGGAAAAGCATGATCCGTCTGGTTTAAACACGGTTGTTTTTCCGTCTGCGGATGGAAAGCTTGTTTTGGGTGATGTCATTCAGGCTGTGACCACACTTCCCTTTTTGTCGAAACACAGAATGGTGATCATTCGTGATTTGATAGAATCTGTGAAGAAAGAGGATCTTTCTGCATGGGAATCCGGATTATCAAGAACCTCTGATTCTTCTATTGTTATTTTGTGGGAGTCAAAAGATGTTGCATCCATTGAAAAGAAACCCTTGTTCAAAACACTCAATGCGCTCGCGCAAGTTCACGCCTATCCATTCCCTGCTCTTGCGGGTTCATCCCTTACAGCTTGGATTGCTGATCGATGTAAATCAAAAGGAAGTTCGATAGAATCCGGTGCGCTTAGATCGCTTATCGAACGTGTTGGATCAGATTTGTGGCAGATGAGTCATGAGATCGATAAACTCATTGCATTTGCAAATGGAAAAACCATTTCAGAAACAATGGTGACGCAATTAGTACAAGCAAACTTTGAGGGAAAAATCTTTGAGCTTGTGGATGCACTATCGAAGAAGGATGTGCGTGCGACTGTCCGCATGCTTGAAGAAGAGCGATTTGCTGGCAGTGATGATTTTTATTTGATGAGCATGTTCTCTCGTCAGATTCGATTGCTTCTTGGAGCTCGATCTGTTCTTGATCAGAATCCGCGAGCGGACAAGAATGAGATCGCGACAGAACTAGATGTTCATCCATTCGTCGCATCGAAACTTGTTGTGCAAGCAAAAAATTTCTCTCTCAAACAATTACTTGAAGCACACACACAACTTTTTGAATTTGATCGCGCTATGAAAAGTGGAGGAATCAGCGCAGATCTGGCTGTGGATTTAGTTGCAACAAATCTTTTGAGAAAGGAGTAATTGGGAAAATCACTGGGTGGCAGTGATTTTTTTTGTATAAAAAAATCGATCCGCGGGTGGATCGATCAGGTGATTTCGAGTTTCTTGTAGCGGCCATCGTTCGTGTGGATGTGGATTTCTCCACCATCGGTTTGTTTTATGGTAAGGAGCGTGTCGTAGAGCGCGAGTGCGCGCTGAATGGTCTCAATGTCCGAGCTTGCCCCGTTGAGTCTGCGAACAGCATCCAGTCGATCGACTACCCTTTTCGGGAGATCGAGATGGATGGTCTTTGAAACATCTCTTGCTTCTGAGAACAATTGTCTGATTGTCTTCACAATGTGACTCATGCATTACCCCTCGAGATTTTCTCGTTTCAGGAGGTTAATGAAAAAACCTCTCATTGTCAAGGGTTAAAGACTTTCTATGGACAAGCTCCCCAAAGGCCAAGCCCGTTTTTCTTTGCAGATCTTTGAACTGCACGAAATTCTTGTTGGTATTTGTGGGGCGTTTTGTAGGTGTACTCCTTTGCGTATCCATCACGTACAAGCATTTCATTGATATTTTCATCTTCAAGAAATGCGAAACGTAATAATCGTTTATATTTATCTCGATCATCTTGTGATGGATCAGATTCTAATCGAATGATTTTTGTTTCAAGAAGTTCTTTTGTGCGCGCAGAGGCTTCCGGGCCAAAACATTGCACAGGTCTGTTGGGTGCGACTGTTTCCGGGGTGTTGATCCCAAGCAATCGAATTGTTTCAGGTTTTTGATTGATTGCAACAACAATTGTGTCTCCATCTACGACGCGAATGACCTGAAATTCTTCTGCTGACCGTGCAAGAGATTTATCTGATGCATGTGGGTTGTTTGAAATTGCTTCAGAAAATCCAAAATATCCACCGAACAGAAGGATGAAGAGTGTGGAAAGAATAATCTTTGCGCGTTTGTTGTTGATGAGCATGTGATCCTTGTAAAAGAAAACTCCTGATCGAAATGAATAGGAGTTCATACAAGAATATTTTCATGAAATA
>CAIKXH010000142.1 GCA_903831335.1 Candidatus Uhrbacteria bacterium
CATTAATATCCTTAATTCCGCGTATTACCTTGCATACCGTAATCACCCATATCGCAATCCTACCACCGGGACAATCCAGGATATTTTGATGTTGCGGGGAAATGATATTCGCGAGTTTCACAAACGATGGTATCAACCAGCAAATATGAGCCTGGTAGTGGTTGGCGATGTTAATATCCACGATATTTTAGAATCTGCTGAAAAATATTTTGCAACAGATTCTAAAACATTTGTCCCGGCACCAACAATAAAAATGCAGGACCAGGCATGCGGACAATTTTCATCAATTAATCCCAATGATACAGAGATATGGCAGGCATTTGCCTGGCCTACCCCCGCCGCTAACGATTTTGCCGGGTGCGCAACGGCAGATGTATTAATGACTATGCTTACCACTGGTAATACAGCGTTAATAAACAAATGGTTCAGTGACGCAAAAATCACAGTAATTTCTGCCGGTGGTGAATATATTACATCAAATTACCCCGGCAGATTAATAATATGGATTCACACATCTAAAAAAGATGCGGAAATTGCTAAAAAACAAATTCGTCTGACAACAGAAAGAGGAGACATTGTTTTCGAACTTTATAATGAGACAGCTCCGCTCACGGTTTCAAACTTCGTTTATCTTTCAAATGAAGGATATTTCAATGGATTGAAGTTTCATCGTCGTGAAGAAGGGTTTGTTATTCAGGGTGGAGATCCAAGCGGAAACGGAACAGGTGGGCCTGGATACAAGTTTGCAGATGAGCTGAATGACAAATACACGTATGAACGCGGAACGGTTGCAATGGCAAACGCAGGTCCAAACACAAACGGT
This sequence comes from Candidatus Uhrbacteria bacterium, assembly GCA_903831335.1. Classification (GTDB taxonomy): domain Bacteria; phylum Patescibacteriota; class Patescibacteriia; order UBA9934; family GWF2-40-263; genus XYB2-FULL-45-11. The sequence continues at coordinate 824 of CAIKXH010000142.1, forward strand.
TCTCAGTTTTTCATCATGCTCGGGAATGTCCCATTACCAAAAGCATATACCATCTTCGGAAAAGTGACTTCTGGAATGGAAGTTGTAGATAAAATCAAGGTAGGGGATAAAATGACTACCGTTACAGTGGAAGACAAAAAATAAATTTAAAATCCACGGCATGTCCGTGGATTTTTGTTTTAGAGTAAAGTGCTATACTAAATTCATATGAATGATTCATTTTGGACTTCAAAGAAATTTATTGTGGGTGTGGTCGTGCTTTTGATTTTCTTGGGTGCACTATTTTTGTCGATCATGTCACTGCGTGCGCAACGTGGTGTTCCTTTGGATGTAAGAACTGTTTCAAATACATCAGATGTTCCTTCGGCTGTTGAAATTCCTCAAGATACCGTCGAGGAACCAGCACCAATCATTCACGTTCCGCTTCCAGTTGAAGTGCGTGGAATTTATTGGACAGCATTCACAGCAGCAACAAAACGCGCAGATGAATTGATTGTGTACATGAAAAAGACAGGGTTGAATGCGGTTGTGATTGATTTAAAAATGGACAATGGTCAACTTGCATTTCTTCCAAATGATAAAACGCTTGTTCCGTACATGATGAAATCCGGCGGAGCCGGATCCGGCTCCGCCGGAAAACCCGCCATTCAAGATTTGGAAGGGCTTTTAAAAAAACTCGCAGATGATCAGATCTATCGAATCGCTCGTATTGCTGTTATGCGTGATAGTGCATTTGGGGTCGTGCATCCAAATGCTGCGCTGCAGTATGCTGGCGGATCTATTTGGCGCGATAAAACTGGATCTGCCTGGGCAGATCCAACTTCTCCTGAACTCGTGACATATTCTCTCGCACTTGCGCGTGAGGCATACGCAAGAGGATTCGATGAGGTGCAATTCGATTACGTACGTTTTGCTTCAGACGGAAAGATTTCTTCGATTGTGTATCCGACGTACAAGTCGACAGAGCTCAAGGTTGATGCCATGAAACGATTTTTTCAGGCTGTTGGAGAGCCATTGAAAAGAGAAAAGATTCCTGTGTCATTTGATCTATTCGGACTCGTTTGTATGGCAAATGACGGGCTGGGAATTGGGCAAAGACTCCAAGACGTTTTGCCTTACACAGATTTTGTTTCGCCGATGGTTTATCCATCCCATTACGCGAATGGATTTCAGGGGTTTGCGAATCCGGCTGTGTATCCTTATGAAGTGATTAAGATTTCGCTTGATCATGCACTTCAGATAGTGCTTCCGACAAAAATTGAAACAAGTACTGTTAAA
>CAIKXH010000143.1 GCA_903831335.1 Candidatus Uhrbacteria bacterium
CTTGTTGGTCGTGTCGCGACGAAAAGATCGCTTCGCCTCAACAGAATCATTGGGGCTCGCAATGACAGGGAAATTATAAGCCGAACTCTTCGTTTTCTATCTGTGTTACTTTCTCGAGTCTGCGAACGTGGCGTTCCGCGCCAGAAAATTCTGTGTTGAGCCAAGCATCCGTTACTTTTTTGGCGTCATCGATGCTCATGAATCTTGCGGGGAGACAAAGAATATTTGAGTTGTCATCTTCACGAGCCGCGCGAGCAACGTCTTCATTAAAAGCTGTTGCTGCTCTCGCACCTTTTACTTTATTTGCGACAATACAGATTCCGGCAGATGATCCGCAGATCACAATTCCGTGTGAGCCCTCATCATTCACAACGCGTTTTGCAACCGCATACCCAAAATCTGGATAATCATCACCCTGAACCAGGTTCGAGTTTCCCATATCAACGACGCGATAACCTTCCGCTTTCAAAGAGTCTTCGAGAGCAGATTTCATTTCCCATCCTGCATGATCTCCTCCGACGTAAATGGTTTGTTTTGTCATAGTGATTCGATTGTAGCACATTTATTGATCTTTTCTCTACATTTTGGCATACTCACATGGTATGAATTTCCCAGAACAAGAACAAAAAACAATCGAATTTTGGAATAAAAATGAGATTTTTAAGAAAACACTTGAGAAACCTGCTCCGCACGGTTCTTATGTTTTTTATGACGGCCCTCCGTTTGCCACAGGGCTTCCTCATTATGGACACATTTTGGCGTCAACGATCAAAGACGTCATGCCACGCTATTTCACCATGAAAGGGTATCGCGTGCGCCGCGTGTGGGGTTGGGATTGTCATGGGTTGCCGATTGAAAATATTGTTGAAAAACAATTGGGAATTTCCGGAAAAAAACAGATTGAAGAAAAAGGAGTGGATGTGTTTAACAATACGTGTCGTTCTGCTGTTCTCACGTACGCAGGTGAGTGGGGAAAAACGGTTGAGCGTATTGGGCGATGGGTGGATTTTGAACATTCCTACAAAACCATGGATACCAAGTACATGGAATCTGTCTGGTGGGCAATGAAACAAATTTGGGAGAAAGGCCTTTTGTATGAAGGTCGAAAAGTTTTGTTGTACTGTCCGCGCTGTGAAACACCGTTGTCGAATTTTGAAGTTGCGATGGATAATAGTTATAAGGATGTGACGGAAGAGACAGCTACCGTAAAATTCGAAGTACGAAATTCGAAAATCGAAATGCCTGCAGGGACATCAATTCTCGCTTGGACAACAACCCCTTGGACATTGCCAGGGAACGTTGCGCTTGCTGTTGGGGCTGACATGACATATGTTCTTGCAAAATCCGGCGGAGCCGGATCCGGCTCCGCCGGAAAAGGCGAAGAACATTTTGTTCTTGCGAAAGATTTGTTGAATAAGGTGTTGGGAGCAGACACACAAATTGTAAGTGAGTTTAAAGGAAGTGAACTCGAAGGAACAGAATACGAGCCGCTTTACGTATTGCCCGCAGTTGAAAAATCTGGAAAGAAATCTCATTACGTTACAGTTGCAGATTTCGTTACAACAGAAGACGGAACAGGTGTTGTTCACACAGCTGTTATTTACGGAGAAGATGACTTCAATCTTGGATTGAAGATCGATCTCCCAATGATTCCCGTCTTGGATGCGCAAGGAAACTTTAATGAAGACGGTCCAGAATTTGTTAAAGGAGAATATTTTAAGAAAGCAGAAAAATTGATTAAGCGAGATTTGGAAGATCGTGGACTTCTCTTCGATCGTAAGCAGTTTACACATAGTTATCCGCACTGTTGGCGTTGTGATACCGCGTTGTTTTATAACGCGATTCCAGCTTGGTTTGTAAACATTCAAAAAATTAAACCACGTCTTCTTGAGCTGAATGAGAATATCAATTGGTATCCTGAACACTTGAAACATGGTCGTTTTCAGAACAGCCTTGAGACTGCCCCAGATTGGAATATCTCTCGTAACCGTTATTGGGCAACTGCGTTTCCAATTTGGAAGTGTGATGAAAAAGGATGTGATGGCATTGCCTGTATCGGAAGTGTCGATGAGCTCAGAACCCGAGCAACAAACTTTGCGGATGTGTATGGGGAAGAAAAAGAATTGGAGAAATTAGATTTGCATAAACACAATGTCGACAAGTTGATTCTGACTTGCGAAAAATGTTCTGGCACCATGTCTCGTATTCCAGAAGTGATTGATTGTTGGTTTGAATCCGCAAGCATGCCGTTTGCAGAATTGCACGCACCGTTTGAAAATCAAGAATTATTTGCAGAACGTTATCCCGCACAATTCGTTTCAGAATACATTGCACAAACACGCGCATGGTTTCAGGTGATGCATGTGATGGGAACAGTTCTTTTCGATAAGGCACCGTTTGAAAACGTTGTGACAACAGGAACTGTCCTCAATGAAAAAGGGGAGAAGATGTCAAAATCCAAAATGAACTATCCAGATCCAAATTTGATTCTGGAAAAGTATGGTGCGGATGCATTACGTTTTTATCTCATGACATCTGTTGTGATGAAAGCAGATAATTTGTTCTTCAACGAACGAGAAGTCGATGAGACAGTGAAAAAAGTGTTGAACCTCACATCAAACGTTCTCTCGTTTTATGAACAGTACAAAGACAAGTTCGAAGTACTTCCTGAATTGTCGAGACAAAACGTTTTGGACGCATGGGTCCTCGCGCGTTTGAACGAGCTCATCAAAGATTCCACAAAAGAAATGGATGCATATGACACGGTTCGTACCGGAAGACTCATCCGTACATTCATCGACGACATGTCCACTTGGTACTTGCGCCGATCACGTGATCGATTCAAAACAGAAAGTGAAGATGCACGTGCGGCTGTGACAACATTGAGATACGTTCTTCTTGAACTTTCAAAAGTCATGGCACCGTTCACTCCATTTCTTGCAGAGCACGTGTATAAAAC
>CAIKXH010000144.1 GCA_903831335.1 Candidatus Uhrbacteria bacterium
GCATCATCTGATTCTGTGAGTGCACGCTTTGCACTTTCTAGATTTTTAAGTGCGGATTCATATTCGTTTCCAATACTCATCAGTTCTTTCATGCGTGCATAAGCACTCCCAACTTCTTTCAGTTTTTTTTGATCAGAAAGCACCTCAGGATCACTGAGTTTTGATTCGAGTTTTTTAAATTCCTCACGTTTGTAGTTGAATTGGGTTAGGAGGTCCATATTTTGTAGGAGAGGGTCTTGACCCTTTCTCAAGATCGATTACGCAGATAATAGTAACACAAAAGCGTCTTCCGGGAACGGAGAGACGCTTTTTAACTTCAAAAGCTATTTTTCTGCTTTTGCAGCTTTGGTTTTCTTGATGATCGCGCGCTTTTCTTTCTTTACTTTCTTTCCTGTTGCCGTTGTTGCTTTCAATGTAGCGCGTTCTGTAAACTTTTCTACACGACGAGCTGTGTCCATGAGCTTTTGCTTTCCTGTGTAGAATGGGTGGCAAGCCGCACATAATTCCACTTGGATATCTTCCTTTGTGGAGCCAACTTGATAAACTGCGCCGCAGGCACAGGTAATCTTTGCATCTTTGAAATAATCTGGGTGAATTTCTTTTTTCATAGGTTTTTGAACGCTTTGTATACGCTCGATTAATATGGCCGGAGTTTAGCAGGGACTTGAAAAAAGGTCAAGAATCCGCTATGTTTCTCAAGTTATGTCTACCCCCATTTCCCAATTTGATTATCATCTTCCCAAAGAGCGAATTGCTCAGCATTCTGTAGAACCGCGGGATTCTTCGAAGTTGATGTTGCTTGATCGAACAACGGGTGAAATCGAGCATAAGCATTTTTACGACATTGTTGATGAGCTTAATGCTGGGGATGTTTTGGTTTTTAATGATACGAAAGTCTTTCGGGCTAGGTTAGAAGGGAGAAGTCGAGAAGTCGAGAATGGGGAAGGAAAGAAGATAGAAGTTTTTTTGTTGCGATGTGTCTCGAACGTGAGTGTGTCTCATTCTGTTTGGCAGGCATTGTTGCGACCCGGAAAGAAAGTTCAGGTTGGCGATGTGATTGAAATTGGAGATGCAGGGGATGGTCGCGACCATCCCGTACGAATCATCGTCCGTGAGAAACACGAAGACGGTGTTGCGCTCCTCGAGTTTCCCATGGATGAAATGAGTGTCTTGTCGTTTACAGACACACACGGCTCCATTCCTATTCCTCCGTATGTTGACGAGGTGCCTGATGATGCAAACAAATATCAAACGATTTACGCGCGTGAAGTTGGATCAGTTGCGGCGCCAACAGCGGGATTTCATTTTACACAAGAGTTACTCGATAAGATAAAAGCGAAAGGCATTGAAATAGTATTCGTAACGCTTCATGTTGGAATCGGAACGTTTCGACCTGTGCAAACAGAAACGATTGAGGAGCATGTTATGCATGCGGAGTTTGTCACAATCTCAAAAGAGACTGCGCAGCAAATTAATCGTGCAAAAAAAGAGGGAAGACGCGTCATTGCTGTTGGAACAACAACCGTGCGCAGTCTTGAGGGAGCTGCGATGTTGTCGGGAGGAAAACTTCCAGAAGAATTTTCCGGTGACGTGAACATGTTTATCAAACCCGGATTCGAATTTTGTGTGATCAATGCCCTCATCACAAATTTTCATTTACCAAAATCAACGTTGCTTGTATTGGTTAGTGCACTTGCTGGTCGAGAACATATTTTGCACGCATACGAAGAAGCTGTGCGCGATCAGTATCGATTTTTTTCTTTCGGGGATGCAATGTTTATCCGATAAAAAAAACAGAACTAGTTGTTCTGTAAGAAGTCATTTCATTTCATCACGAATGATTTTCTTGATGAGAGGTTCTGGTTCAAGGCGCACCTTGAATCCGTTTTCGAGTGTGGTGTCGTAGGTTTTGTGGTGTGCATGACCGCTTGGAGTGAAACGTGTTCCGTTTCGTTCGACAAGTTCGACCATGTTTTCCGCTGTGAAGAAGGCTGGATAGATTTCGATATGATCGAATCTACCATCTTGGCTCCCGTCCGGTTTTTGGTCTGAAAGCTCAAGATACCAAATGTCGCCGAAGGATGTTCGAACAGCAGACGGAAGCTTGATGATCGCAACACGACGTCCTGAAATGATTGATTGGTACATGAACGAATCAGCTCTCTCAAAGAGGTGTCGAATATGTTCAAACTCGTGTGAAGAGATGCATTTGTACCCAAGATGATCTGCAAGAGCTGCAAAACGAAGATCATAGGCCCAGCGATTGAATTGTTCAATGCTGGGTTTTGCGGCGTGCATGAAAGCTTCGGCGGTTTCAAACATGGATCCCCCCATGAAAAGAACGAATATATTTTCATCCTTGTCTGAAATGAAGATGGTGTCAAATTTGGAGGAGGATGAATTGCCCGTGCACTCATCTTGCCGTACACTAGTTATCTCATCTGAAAAATTTACGTTCCTCTTCAGTCTTTATTACATTCATTGCCTCTATGGCCCTCGCATTATCCATCAACAATTTAGAAAAAACCTACGCAACGGGAACAAAGGCGCTGAAAGGTGTTTCGTTTGATGTGGCAGAGGGGGAACTATTTGCTCTGCTTGGTGCAAACGGTGCGGGAAAAACAACACTCATTGGAATTCTGACAGGGCTTGTAAAGAAAACAGACGGAAGCGCAACGGTGTTTGGAATCGATCTTGATAAAGAACCGGAAAAAGTGAGAAGCATGATTGGAGTTGTTCCACAGGAATTTAATTTTAGTATTTTTGAAAAAGTCCTTGATATTGTTGTTGATGCTGCGGGATATTATGGAATCCCTCGGAGTGAAGCAGTTCCTCGCGCAGAACAAATTTTGAAAGACCTTGGTCTTTTTGAAAAACGCAACGCTGTTTCTCGTACGCTCTCTGGTGGAATGAAACGTCGATTACTCATCGCGCGCGCACTTGTGCATCAACCAAAGTTGTTGCTTCTTGATGAGCCATCAGCTGGCGTGGATGTTGAGTTGCGTCGTGAGATGTGGGAGTTTGTGCAAAAATTAAATGCAGCCGGGACAACGATTATTCTCACCACACATTACCTTGAAGAAGCAGAACGTTTGTGCAAAAACGTTGTTTTGATCAAAGAAGGAATTGTTGCAGAACATGGGGATATCAAAGAGCTGATGACCAAAACAGGAGCGCATACGCTCGAAGATTTTTATTTGCATGTAAACAAACGTGTATGACCCGTGCAGACATTATTGGAATTCAAACCATTGTTCGAAAAGAAACACATCGGATTTTTCGTATTTGGATACAAACCATTTTACCGTCCGTGATGACACAGTTGCTTTATTTTATTATTTTTGGTGGGTTGATTGGTTCTCAAATTGGAAATGTTGGTGGAACAAGTTACATCGTTTTTCTTGTTCCTGGACTTGTGATGATGTCTGCCATTACAAATGCGTTTTCAAATGTTGCGAGTTCATTCTTTGGGGCAAAGTTTCAAAGATCGATTGAAGAAATTCTTGTCTCACCTATGAAACCATGGGCGATTCTCACCGGATATTTGAGTGGGGGAGTTGTGCGCGGAATGGTTGTTGGGTTTGCGGTGTTTTTGGTCTCTGCATTTTTTACACCCGTACACATCGATCATCCATTTTTGTTTTTTTATTTTCTGTTGATTACGTGTGTGATTTTTTCCGCACTCGGGTTCTTTAATGGAATGTTTGCAAAAAAGTTTGATGATGTCGGACTCATTCCAACATTCGTTCTCACACCTCTCACATATCTCGGTGGAGTGTTTTATAGCATCACCCTTCTTCCGCCATTTTGGAGAATGGTGAGTTACGCAAACCCAATCGTGTACATGATTGATGGATTCCGTTATGGGTTCTCAAGTGTGTCGAGTACACCCGTTTTAACAAGTGCGATCATTTTAACGCTTGTTGCGGTTGGAGCGATCATGATCGATCTCCATTTGGTCAAAAAAGGATACGGATTGAAATCGTAATGTATGCGCATCGCCATCATCACCGGCGGAGAAACAGGCGAACGTGAAGTTTCGATTGCGTCCGCAAAAAATGTTACGAGCGCGATTGGGTTTGCAGAACATGAGACGTTTATATTCCCAGAAGATCATTCGAAATTCATCGATCATGCATCGAATTTCGATCTTGTGATTCCTGTGATTCATGGCAGGGGTGGAGAAGATGGTTCTGTGCAGCAACTTTGCGAATCGCTTGGTCTCCCGTTTTTATTTTCACCCATTGAGGCGCACAAGATTGGAATCGATAAAGTTTTGACAAAGGAATTTGTGACGCGTGCGGAAATCAAGATTGCAAAACAGTTCTCGAGAACGAACGCAATTTTTCCTGTGTTTGTAAAACCACGCTTTGGCGGATCATCGGTTCATACAGCACGTATCGAGCGCGCAGAAGATCTCGAAAAGCTTCTCGAGAATGCGCCCGACGAGATAATGATCGAAGAAGCTGTATCGGGTCGAGAATTCACTGTTGGAGTTATCGAACAAAATCCCGGAGATCCAGAAGCGTTGCCTGTGGTTGAGATCGTTTCGAGAAACAAGTTTTTCGACTATGAAAGTAAATATAGTGCAGATCATCTTGCAAACGAGATCTGTCCGGCATGGATCGATGGGGTGCTCTCGAGGGCTCTACAAAATGCTGCGATTGCCGCGCACACCTTGATTGGTGCATCACACATCTCGCGGTCGGATTTTATCGTAACAAACGTGGGTGAAATCTATTTTCTCGAGATCAACACGATTCCCGGACTGACGGATACATCACTCATCCCAAAAATGCTCAAACAGGCGAATATTGATTTTTCGGGCCTTTTAGAGAAATGGTGTCGAAATACAAAGGATTCTTGACGTATTGTCTGAATTTCCTTATACTCCCGACATAATTATTATTACCAGACGGATTAAACGATTACGGATCCTCCCCTGAGAAAAGCTCGCGGGCCCGCCAAATCGTCCGTCGAAGACAAAAGGAAATATGCCAAAACTCCCAAATTTGGTCGAAATGCTTCAAGCTGGAATGCATTACGGTCATGGTGCCTCTCACTGGCACCCAAAAATGAAGCCGTTTATTTACGGTGAAAAAAGCGGAATCCACATCATCGACCTTGAGAAAACACAAGTTCAATTAGAAAGTGCTTTGAGCCTTTTGAAGGAAATTGCGTCTCGTGGTGGTGTTATTTTGTTTGTTGGAACAAA
>CAIKXH010000145.1 GCA_903831335.1 Candidatus Uhrbacteria bacterium
CTTTGCAAACTCGTGAAATAATTCTGTATAAGCCGTGCGAAGTTCTACGCGACGCATTGCGTCCGTTGTGATTTCATAAGTAAGCGGAGCATCAAATCCTAATCGTTCGCCTTCGGATCCTTTTGGAGCAGTGAAGGTTATGCTCGACCACTTCGCAATATCATGAACAAGAATAAATACTTCAAAAAGACCAATTTGCTCTTTAAAGAGTTCTTCCATTTCTTCAATCTCGCCCTCATATCCTCTTAATCTCCGCAATTCTTCTATATCAATAAGATGCAATTTCTCTTGCTGAATCGCGTAGAGCGTACAAAGCATGGATCTGATGTGCGCATGCACAAACGGACCTTCTGCGTGATAACGCACATCCTGTGGAGTCTGCAATAATTCTGCAAAGAGTGGTTCTGCCTGAGCTGCACCAGCAAGAAGAGCATCAGCAAGAACAACAACATCTGCCGTATGTGTGACACGACGCAATGCAGCATCTATATATTCTGTTTCATGTTGTTGATGGAAAGATTGGGTGCGCCACATAAGAGAATATCGGAAAGGTCTGAACGATTGGAAATAAAAAAAATGGGAGCAGAATAATCTCTATTGTACTGTAAAACACGTTTGTGCGCCAAACAAAAAACCGTCATTGTGTGACGGTAGAATTCTATGTGCGCTTCTTCAACACAACATATGTAACCCCTGCCATTTCTGTGGGATTATGACTGTCCCGAAATCGTTCAACAAGTTCCTGTGTGGACAGGAATGCCTGAATTGCTTCACGCATTTTTCCCGTTCCGCGACCGTGAATGATTTTCACCACATCATCAGAACGCATGAATGCGGAATGTAAAAACAGATCAAGCTCATGCACACCGGCGTCTGTATCGAGACCGTGAAGATCAACTGACGGAGCGTTTCCGGACAACTCTGCTCCAAAGATTTTGGACTCTGCAACAGATGCCGCGGTTTCCATTTGCGTAGTCTTTCCTTGAGACTGTTTCCATGGTTTTGGCATATGGGACTCCTTTGTAGATACGGATTACAGATGAGTACAGATGTAGATATTCGTTTTAGAAATGTGTTTCATGAAACACGTCATCCCTATCTGTATTCATCTGTAATCCGTATCTATCAATCGTTTATATTTCCAAAACAGCCTTCACCTCCTTTAATCCAACCTTTTTCATTCCAGGTTCATTACGATACCCCCAATTATGATCCATGCCAAATGTGAAACCTCCAAACGCCTTAAATAGTTTCATGGCGTGTTTGGATTCTTGAACGTAAATCAATTTTCGTTTGTGTTCAATCACAATAAGCGATGTTGGCTTTCCAAATTTCATCGCAACAATCCGAGACAAGCGTGGCCTCAATTGAACATCCGCTTTTGACTCCACAATATAATATCCATTCCATTTTTTTCTTTTCTCCCATGCGGACGCAACAGCGAGATTTTTCTTCTTTTCTGTTTTTGGATTCTGCGTAGGAGCAACAAGCAGATCGCGATAATCCACCACTCGAGCAAGTTGTTTTTTTGTATACCCTTCATCCAAAAGTGCCCACATGTATCCACGATCCATAATACCGATTCCACGAACAAGCAATGGATCAAATTTCAGTGCCTTTAATTTTGCATCCGTGAGTTTAAACAATTTCAAGAACTGTTCAAGGGATGACAAAAGTAATTTTCCATTTTTTCCATGCGCCCGATCAAGACCTGTGTAATGATGATGATCAATCACAGTCAGTTTCACTCCAAGTTTTTTTATCTTCTCTTCTGTTTTTTCTCCAGGCAACTCAACAATAATCACTTCTTTACATTTGCTTTTTTTAATCTTCGAAACAATATCTGGTTCAAAATCAAGCACAGCTCCATGCTGCTGATTCGACGTCAAAACAGGCAAACCCATCGCACGCGCAAGAGTCGTGATCAAAATTGCCTCTGCATCATTCGGTGGAATCACGAGAAGTTGTTCAGATAATTTCATACAAAAACAGTATAACAAAAAAACCAATCACTGAGGGATTGGCTGTGGAAGTTTGCGAAGATGATAGTCGATCGTATACGCGTCGACTTCTTCTCCGTCTGGCATGCGCATCGTGTAATGAAAGGAAAGGTGCTCAAGCTCAAAGGCGAGCCCTTTCCCAATCACCCGGTCTGGAATGAAGACAGGGGTATGTTTTGAAGTCACGGTCATGCCGTGTTCGTTGCAAACCATGAGCACGATCGCGGCCGCGTTTTTCGCGTGTCGATCAACCCATGTCTGCAAAGAGTACGAACGTAACCGATCCTCATACGTCCACTCCCCATTCACAGCTCCGCCATGTGCGTTCAAAACCAAGATCTGTGAGCATTGACGCAGCGCGCCGTGCCGCCGGATGAATTCTTGAAAAGATGTTCCCACCCGCTGAAAGAAAATCTCTTCGTATTGACCATCAAAGATTTCTTCCAATGTGGAACCTTCCAGTGAGAATCCTTCACGAATAATACCCAGAGCCTCTGCAAACACATCATTGCTTGCATGAATCACCACGTTCGGGAACTTTTTCGATGCAACTATGTGCATGAGCTGTCTCCTATTTCTGTTTGAAGATGCTTCTCAGCAGTGCGATTCACTCTGAATCGCATCGCAGTAAAAGGCCCGACCGGATGTCAGGCAGAGATCAACGTCGATTCTCTCTTGGGCGCAGAGAATTCAACTGATGCAAAAGAGCGTAAGCTGTCCGAATTTGTTCGGCGATCTTTGTGGTCTGCTCGTCGATGAGTGTTTCAACAAGCTTATGACTCACATCTTCCAACGATCTTCCTTGATCGTTGATGATCCCATCATGCTCAATGGGATCTTGCACTTCTTCTGTCAGATCATACCGAACCCTTTCTCCGCAATGCACTTCAAGCACGCGGGAGAACGTGACTGATCTCAGTTCCGTAATCCTGTTTCCGCTTGCATCAACGTGACGAAGTGTCACATCGAGCATCTTCGTGAATGTCCCGAGATCTATGTAATAGATCATGCACTTCCTTCTTGTTTTTCTGTTTGGAGATACTTGCGAACATATCGCCACGCACGACGGCGATAGTTACGATCCCGTTGATCGATTCTGTCCTCGCCGCAAGCGGGACAAATGATGAGCGGATCGTACTTCTCTCCGTTTTGCGCGCGAATACGCAATCGCAACCACTTTTCCAAGTTGATGCGATACGTTTCGTTTCCAAGAAAAAAGATCGCGTCTTTGTGATCTTCTGTATCGATCTGCAACTGGCAGACTTTGCACATGAGACGCAACGAAAGATTCAAACAAAGACCCATTCTCATTTGAACAGTTCCTCCGAAGAACATTCTTCTCAGCAACGCGATTCCCCATTGAATCGCATCGCAGTAAAAGGCCCGACCGGATGTCAGGCAGAAAAGAACTAAGCCGACTTCACATGCCTCGCCGCCCACTCTGCTTCCCAGATTTTGCGATCGTGTTCCTGCTTGCGCAAAGAACGCTTTTCGCTCCGGGAAAGCATGGTGGTTTTGCAACAGGAACCGTCGCAAAGCGAAATGCTGAGTGTGTGCGTCGCGTGGATCTTGCTCTTCGGCTTCATGTGCCAATCGAAACTTTCACTCCAGTGGATGTGAAACGTCCCGAGGCAGTAGTCATCCGAGCGGCTGTTGCGCTTGCAGTACATGGACTTGAAGTGCACACCCACAATCGATTGCTTAGACGCGAGCAACCACGCCATCGCTTGATCGACTTCGATAACCTGCTGCAGATCCTTGTCGACTTTTTGAACGACCTTTCGCAGATCTTGTGTCCGGCGTTCGGGTTTACAAGACCCGTCACATTTACCCGACACACTGATCTCCTCCGGCTCATCGCTTGCATACGATTCCCGTGAGCGACGAAAATGCGTCTCGCCGTTACAGAAATCCTGCGTCTCGATTCCGTCCGAGTCCGAAGTCATGAACACAACCGCGTTCGCAACACTCCCCAACTTCTCCGTCATGGTAGCCTCCAAAAAAGAGCTCTTCTTAATCCCGCCATCACACGAAAGCGAGATACAGGAAGACCCAAAGTTTTTTAAAAAAACTTTGGAAAGATTCCCTCATACAATTCTTGTTGATTCATCTCTCCTCTCTCTCAACACGATTTTTTTCATCTTGTTGAAAGGTAGGGGGCCGAAAAGAGATTCGGCCAAGGGTTGATACAGTGTCGACGACTTACGCCGTGACCGTTTCTCCGCCGGGAATGTTGCCATTGGATTTCTCCGCAGGCTTCTTCCCTTCCGGTTTCGCCGACCCACGCTCACGCGCGATCAACGATTCCTTCTTCGGCAGATACACCGGCCACACCCCCGCGAGGATTTGCTTTTCAGCATCCTTGGGGAGGTTGCGCACGTGTCGACGCGCGAGACGCAGATCCCATTCACGGGACTTGCGCGCACGATCCTCGCCCTCAGCCACACGCGAAAGCGTGCCGAGGTACGGGAACGGACGGCAGTCCTGGTGAACGAGAAACTGCGCGAGGTCCGAGACCCCAACGCGCCGCCCCAACTTCTTGTTCATGACGCCCAAGGGCAGTACGAACGCGTTGTTGAGATCGAGCACTTCCTCGCTACAGATGACGCAGGTCGGGTTACTCATGGGAACCTCCAGTCTCAACATGTGAGACGAACACCGTTGTTCGATCCACCACGAAGTGTGATGTGTCGAAGTGAGGGTCGAATTCAAGAAGATGAATTCGACGAGGTCTCATTAGGGATCTGCTTCCCCACGGCTCACAACATTTTTGGCATGTGACTCCAACGACGTTTTACGGGAACGATTTTCCCCAACTCTATTGGTGAGATAGAGGATCCTTCGAACTCGTCAGCGGGAGTAAACCGTCCTGACGATCATGCCGTTCCTGCGAACGACAACCTTTGGGCGATGGTCCCGAATCTCGGGATACACCATCCGCATTTCCGTCGAACGTTCGACCAGAAGCTGACGGACGATACCGCACCGCCTCACCGTGAAAGGACTCATGGAAACCTCCGCGTCGCATCGCGACAAATATTGGGCAACAAAAAACCGGGGCGCCTTTCAGCACAAACCCCAGTTTTAATTGTTTCCCTTTCTCCAGAGACAAAAGTGAAATCACAGAGTGATAAAGTGAAAGAGTGTAAGAGTGTTGGAATTTTTCTTTCTTATTTTTTAAAAAAGAAACACCTTCACTTTTTGACTCTTTGACTTTTTCACTTTTTATTTCCAATCGTTCCTCTTCAGAGAAAGGGAGGGCAAGCACATACGCGATGCACCTGCCCAGGAAGTCCAGATGGAATGAAACCTAACGAGTGAAGTTTATTTGCTCGTTAAATCTCGTATCGCATGCTTAACATAAGCTGCGACGGTCGCAAGACGCGGCGACCTGTGTCAGATACCAAAGAGAACCTCTCTTTGACTATCCAGACACGAACGACTTCCACCAAGCCGCTCAATAGTGAATGAGATGACCATGTCCTTTCAATCCATCTTCTCCGCTATCCCCTCAGTGGCAGCGTACAAGCAAAATGGCGAAAGCGGTCCATCTCTTTAGTGTCTCCGCCCTCCCCTCAATTGGGGGCGTACAAAACACCTTTCGTGCACCCCCTTCCACTCGGGGCATGAGCACATGAACGGCCTCCACAAGCCGTACATAAAATATTGTGAGGTGATTTCTCCCCAGAAATCTGGTTCGTTTATATCTTGGCTGGGGAACCAAAATGGCAACGAAACAGGTTTCTGGGGCAAAGTGCCCCCAAATTTTCGATCATTCTCTCCTCATTGCACTATTTCATGCTCTCTCCAACATGCCTCGGTGCCGTTTTCACGATAGACGAAGGATAAATCCTTCTTAATTCAGAAATCAGTGGTATCGATTAACGGGCAGCGAAGAAGTGCCGTTGTTCTTGAGTTGACTCATATGTCATCTCTTTGTGAACAGACAAGACTATCATAGTGTTTTGACCTTGTCAAGGGTTTACCTCCTCTCATACCCCATTACTCTAAATTTAGCAAAGAATATTGTAGTGCATTACTTGACAAAATGATTTTAGGGCCATAATTCAATCTGTCAGAACGATTCAGACAGAACTATTGACAGAAACGGATATTTATGATAGAGTACTGCGTTCGCTTGAGAGTGAACCACTGAGCCAAGAGGCTTGGTGCCACAATAACCACAGACACAACCATGTTGGTGAGTGTCTCATAAAGGGGGCCGTATCATGCACGGCTAATGTCAAACATCTCTACCCTTCGCCCACACTTTCGTTGGCGAAACCTCGTGTCAGTGTCTTTCACTACCAACCGGATAGGAGAAAAGAACCGATGAGAAGTGTCTGTGAAGAACTCATGATTGCTCGTTGCCTCAGTTTTGCTTTCGGCCGTTACGGAAATTCGGCTGCGAGCGATGCTCACAACGGCTGAAATAGCACATCACTGTGCATCATGTTTAGCACGGGACACCTGAACCAATAATCGCAACATGCGATCGCGGTTCTGTCAGACGGTTCTTTCCCCAACGCCGGAGGTGGCCATGAATGGCTAAAGAACGCGAGGTGACGCTGATGGTAAGCACGACTCGCTGCGCGCGAGAAACGACTTACCGTCAGGCGTAACCTGCGAACGCCTCCATGTGGGACAGGACCGCGCATCACCCGATGCAAAACAACCGATCACTCTTCAATACACACAGCTACCAGACACCCACACTCGGGTGTTTTCTTTTTGTTGCATTTTGTAATAAAAAAAAGACCCTTTCGGATCTATTTTTTTTATTTCTTGTTGACGGTCCATGCCGCTTCAAATAATACACGTGCGGTGTCTGCAAAAGGATCGCTTTCAATAATGACAGCCATCACTTTTCCGACAAACGCGACGAATGCCACACGATTTCCATAAATCCAGATGTCACCATGAAAATCTCCTAATGCATCTGGAAGTTCCGAATATTCTACATGTGGACGTGGTTCTCTTCTTAATTTCCCTCTGTGTAAGACGCGTGTATGAATCTTTGATGGATCCACAACTTTACGAGTTTCTACTAAATAATCATTATCCAACTTATCAAATACGTCATCCATGTTAGCTACCTCATCAACACGTTTTGGGTTAACAGCAGCAACATCATTAAAAAGTGAGAAAATCGCTTCGCGGCCTTCATAAAAACGCACAGCAGGACGCTCACCACCCCCAAGCATTTTCATTTCTGGTAAAAGACGCTGAAAATCATCCAGTTTAGATGTCATGTCTGTAACAGAATCTTTGAAATGCTTGTAAGCACGCTCTGGATCTTCTGCGGAAAAAAATCGTTTCTTTCCACGCAAAAAACTGGAAAGCAATCCACGTTTTGATAAAAGTTCAATCGCCTCATAAGCCGCTGTGCGTGAAACACGAGCCTTCTTTGCAATTTCTTGAACAGAGGTTGGACCAAGTTCAAAACTCGCAAGATAGACCTGCGTTTCAGTCTTAGAAAGACCGAGAGATGTGAATAGTTTGAGGAAATCAGTTGCCATAGTGTGGGAATTGTAGCACGAATCAAAAGAAGTCGAGAAGAGAGCGTCAAGAATGAGGGGATAAAAAAACAGACTCATGAACGAGTCTGTTTTTCCTTTTTATACCTTTTCAAATCCTACCACTAAATCAAATTCATTTGCGCGGAAAGATTCGTTTATCTCTGGCATATCTCCATCAACTCTGACTCCGACAGATAATGTACCGTGAAGCAGCACATCTTTGTGCTCTTCGATCGCGAGTTTGATCTGATCATCACCCGATACGTAAAGAGCGATACGATCTTCGATCGTGAGTCCTGCATTTTTTCTCATCGCATTAATACGACGAATGATTTCACGTACAGTTCCCTCTCTCACCAGTTCGGGTGTGAGCTTGAGATCGAGGAAGACCGCGAGATCACCTTTCTCTACAACAATTGTTTTGACGTTTACTTCATCTTTCAACACTTCTTGATAAGCAAGATCGAGTTCACCAGACGGAAGATGTAAAGCCATTTCATTCAAGACTTGGCGAACCGGGATTCCCGCTTCTGCACGACGTTCAAGTGCGCGTGACACGATCGCGCGCGTTTGTCCCATGGTCTCCAAAACGAGTGCGTCACCCAACGACCCCCCTCCAACTCCCCCCTTGGTAAGGGGGGAGGGTTCAGGCCAAGCATCGAGATGA
>CAIKXH010000146.1 GCA_903831335.1 Candidatus Uhrbacteria bacterium
AAAACTAATTTTTCTCCGAGTCCTGTACATTCCGTACACGCTCCATATGGAGAGTTGAAAGAAAACAAACGTGGTTCTGGTTTTGGAAGATTCAAGGAACAATTTCCACACATGTAACTTTGTGAGAATGATCGTTCATCTCCTGTTTCATCATTTGTAAGCATCACAAATCCGTTTCCATAATCCAACGCCTTTTTCATGACCTGTGAAATGTGATCCTTTGAGTAGGTCTGTCCGCCTTCGAACGTAAAAATCAAAACATCCAAATCATGTTCTTTCTTTTTATCTTTTCGCATGTTGATCGCCTCATCTGTATCGATAATCAACCCGTCATAACGCACACGTGTAAAACCACCATTCAGTGCACCTTGTAACATGTGTTTATGCTCTCCTTTTTGTTGTGAAACAACAGGGGCAAACAAAAGCAATGTGTCCTTTCCGAGTGACTGTTCAATAATCTTTGTCATTTGCTCAAGCGTTTGTTCTTGAACAATCATTCCACACTTTGGACAATGTGGACGGCCTGCGCGCGCAAAAAGAACGCGCAGAAAATCATAAATTTCTGTGACAGTTCCGACGGTTGAACGTGGATTGTGTGAAGAAGATTTTTGATCAATGGCAATGGTCGGAGAAAGCCCGAGCATTTCATCAATGTCTGGTTTGTCTTGGAGTTCAAGAAATTGTCTCGCGTAACTCGAGAGTGACTCCATGTAACGGCGTTGTCCTTCTGCGTAAATGGTATCAAAGGCAAGAGAAGATTTTCCAGAACCGGAAAGCCCCGTGATCACCACAAGTTTATTTTTTGGAATGTTGACATCAATGTTTTTCAAGTTGTGAACGCGGGCTCCACGAATGGAAAGATATTCTTGAGACATAATCGATGAAAAAGAGTCAACGGATATAACGGCGGCTAGACTATCACGGAAAACAAATACGAGCAAGCCCTAGGGCTTGCTCGTATTTGTTCCTTTTAGTCACACGAATCTTTACCAACACTATCCTGATCAAATTTACACGCAGAACCTTCAATAGCACCAGCACCACAAGGATCTTTTTCACAAATAGATTTTAAACTAAATGATGAATCCTTTCCATAATCTTGAAAACTATCCAAATCATCTCCGTCTTTTCCGTTCCATACTTTCATATCGTCATATGCATCACACGCACCTGATTCAGAAGCAGCTTTTACAAGAGAACAATCAATTACAACTCGAGCACAGGCAGGTCCATTAGCATCTGAATCAATTGTATATCCGCAAAAATTTTTATCATCTGATGATGCTAATCCACACACTGATTTGTTTATTGCTAATCCCCCACTCTCTCCCACTGTTTTACCATCTATAACAACTCCTTTTACCATTTGCTCACATGTTGCACAAACCGCAGAAGATCCATCCATAAAGCAGGTTTGGCCAGCAGGACATGCTGCTGGACATGTAACCTTTGATTCCTTTAATGCTTTTGAGCCCTCCGTATCTGATATACAATCTGTTTTTACCAGAGTATCTGGATCCATCATACAACCACCTGCAACACCACAAGGATTAGCAACGCAAAGCTTTTGCAAATTATAGTCACCCCACGTATCACTTATGAAAAAGTTTTCCATGGATGAATCACCACCTTTCGAATCAGAATAAGCTTTCGCAATATCATATTCTTTGCACTGATCATTTGGCGTACTCTTCGATTTTATGACAGAACAGTCTACTGTTAGCTGGGCACAAGCGCCGTTATATATTTTCTTTAATAGATCCGCACCAAAATACGCCGTAGCAGCAGGCCCCGCAATTCCTAATGTCGCAGCTGAAGCAAGCGCTGTCTTTCCGACAAATTTTGCCTGTTCGGCCGCAGACAAGATTACTGTTGGATCATGTGTGTAAAAACACTTATTCACTATCGGATAATCAACCCCACCAACTTTTTTTGTCGTTGTTTTGAGTGTTAATTGTTTACAACTATCTATGGATGGTGAAATCCCTGGAATTCCTGGTACGACAGATCCGCACTTTAAACATTTTGCCGTTGTCCCTCTCCCCAAACATGATTCTTCTGCAGAAGGACACTTCTTAAAATCACACGTCGTCGCCCCCGTAACAGGAGTACCATCTTTTTTTGGAGCGATCGTTGCGGACGTACCACATTTTTTATCTGCTTTTGGAACATCTGCATCTCCTTTTAGTGTTTTCGTTCCGTAACCATCTTTTTCCATATCCTCACACGATGCAGAGGTGACGAGTTCCACCCGCTTCACCATAGGAAATTTTGGAATTTGTCCTTTGAGTAGATACGGATTGACCGTATTCAATACTAACCATGAACACAACAACAAGATCAGACCGGTTATAGCACGAGTAATGAGTGTTTTTCCCTTACCCACCATTGCCGGGCTTGCTGCACCAAGCGTATATTGCAAACCACCAACCATCACAAAGATAATCACAAACGCAATTCCAACACCTAACATCCAATCAATGAGTTTGTTCATGTACTCATTCACATCTGCAGAGATTTTGTAATCCCCGATCGCAACGTTCAATTCTGATTTCGCTACATTTTTCGGATTCGGGAAACAGTACCCTAGACCAGCCGGACAATCCAACGCTTGTTTCTTGCCTATAAGAGGATCTGTATCTAAAACGCCGTTTTGTTTTTTACAAAGTTCTTTTGTGAAACAATACGGACTTCTATCTGGTGTTTGTTCTACAGAAAAAGCGCAGGCAGCTACGCGCTGTCCTGATGTTTCTGCACACTTACTTATACATGCCTGTTGTGTAAAATCTCCTTTCTGTAAAACGGCGCCACCTACGCTCGTACAATAACAACCGGCTGTACAAATTTTTGCTTTCACGGCTGTTACAGGGGCTGGTGTTGTTGGTGCGGGTGTTGGAGTTGGGGTTGTGGTCGCAGAAACAACACATGAAGCAACAGCAATGGTACATTTTGCTTTACAATCTGTTTCTGAAAGAGTTCCAACAGATGTGATAGCACCGCCAGCATCTTTACATGAACAAGGACATGTTCCTTCTGCAAAAACCATCTTCGGCGCAAAAAACGTGAAGACAAACAGGAAAATGATCAGAAATATTTTCAAACGTTTCATAAATCAGGCGTTATTTCTTCTGTGCACTCACAGAAATGATTACGTTTTCTAAAATATCTTGTGGAATCATTCCGGCAATTCTGTTGCCGTTTATAAAAAAGGTTGGAGTTCCACGAACACCCGCATCCAAACCGGCCTGAAAATCCTCTGCGATTTGATTTGCGTACTTGTGTGAATCAAAACATCCTTTGAATTTAGACACGTCTAAATTCAGCTGATTTGCGAACTGTATAAACGAATCATCTTCCAAACTTTCTTGATTCGAATAAATTTTATCATGATACTCCCAAAATTTCTGTTGATCTCCAGCACACGCCGCTGCCTCAGATGCTTTTTGAGCGAAGGGGTGAATTTCTGTTAAGGGAAAATCTCTGTAGATAAGAGAAAACTGATTTGGATACTTCAGGGCAAGTGATCGCAAAATAAAACTCGAGGTACGAGAATACGGACAACCAAAATCTCCAAATTCAACAATGGTTATAGGAGAACCTATCGTTCCAAGTGTAGGACGATTTTTTAGAAAAACATCTACTGACTCATCAGATACAGGCTGAGAAGCAATCTTTGTGATTGTAGAAAGTGTTTGCGAATAATTCAGTTCTGAAAGATCTGTGCTTCCAGATCTGATTTGTTTTGCAAAATACATCACACGCCAAACAAATACTCCCAACAAAAAAAGAACAGAGAGTGTTATGACCGTGCCAACCCAACTTCGTTTTTGGTGTGTGGATGTGTCTGGGATCATAGGGAGGGAGCGAGGTCAAAGAGTCGAAGAGTGAGAAAGTGAAAGAGTGAAGGAAGATTTTTTAATTTAAATAAAGAAAAGAAAGTACCTACACTTTTTCACTCTTTTACTTTTTAACTTTCTTTATTCTTTTCACTCATTCAGTATATCATGTACTCATATGCGTGAAAAAAATCACCAAGATTCTTTTGAAGAATCTCGTGAGCAGGGGCGCACAGAACGCCGTAAGATTAAAAAAACACCAAAAATGAAAATGACTGGAAAAGGAATGAAACGCTTCGCTGTTTTGCGCCCGGCGAAGCCGGGTCCGGCTTCGCCGGAAAAATACATCAGATAAATTGACGTTCGGAGCTCTTTTTGCTATAGTCTGACCACGTATGAATACTTCACTTATCCTCAAAATCGCAGAAGTTGTCCTGGCCGTATTGCTTGTCATCTCTATTTTATTGCAATCACGCGGCACCGGAATTGGAGCCGCATTTGGTGGTGGCGGAAACGTCTACCGCACAAAACGTGGAGCAGAAAAAAAACTGTTCCAATTTACCGTACTTGTTGCCATTCTCTTTTTTGGCATCTCTCTTGCAGGAATCCTTTTGTAAGAAAAAGTCGTTAAGTCGATAAGTTATTGAGTGAAGGAGTTGCTTTATTCTTTTTTATTAAAAAGCCCCCTCCAAAACTTATTGACTCAACGACTTAACGACTTTCTTTTTTATTTTTTACTCTCCCCCTCTACGTTCACGCGTTTTTTCAAACTATTTCAGAAACCGGAAGTGGATCACACAAAAAACCTAGCTCTTCGCCAGGTATTTTCTGTTATAAAACCACGTTCATTTCCTACCTGGAAACAATGGGAACAACTCCCAAGTGTCATGAGCGCCCTAGAAAAAAAGAGATTCGCTTTTTCTCTGCTCCTTATTGTTGTCTCCCTTATTTCTCTTGTACTTATCTATCTTTTTGCACACAGAGTAGAACTCCCGGCTGTGGGAGGTGAAAATACAGAAGCCCTTGTTGGAACTCCTCAACTCATCAATCCCCTTTACGCGGCTACAAATGACACAGATGCTGATTTAGCAGCACTTGTTTATTCCGGACTTCTTAAGTGGGATCCTGCACTTGGATATATAAATGATCTTGCAGAATCCATGACCGCAAGTGAGGATCAATTGCAATACACCCTCCGAATCAAACCAAATGCAAAATTTTCCAATGGTGAACCCGTTCAAGTTAGAGATGTTGTTTTTACCTATTCAGCTATTCAGGACCCAGCCTACAGAAGCCCTCTTCTTTCTGATTTTGCCTCTGTTAAAATCGAACAAGTAGATGATGAAACAATATTGTTTACTCTAAAAGAACCGGATTTCTCTTTTCCACACAAATTAACCATTGGAATTCTTCCAGAAGGTTTGTGGTCAAGTATTCTCGCACAAAATGTTCCGCTCGCTTCATTGAATCTTCAGCCTATCGGAAGCGGACCCTATGCATTTCAAGAATTCACCAAAGATAAAAAAGGTTCTATCCGTACTTACACACTAAAAAGAAACACTCATTACTACGGAACAGAACCGAAAATTGAAAAATTCATTTTCAAGTTTTATCCAGATGAAACTTCTGCAACACAAGCTCTCATGAATAAAAACGTGGAAGGATCTGGATACGTTGCAACTGAACACAGAAGCACCATAGAAAACAGAGGGGATAATCTTATCTACTCTGTTATTCCAAGAACAACCGCTCTCTTTTTCAATCCACAAAATACTCTTCTTAAAAACTCGGTTATCCGTCTTGCAATCGCCCAGGCAATAAACAAAGACAAAATCATTACAGATGTTTTCTCTTCTCATGCAACTCCTTTGAATGGTCCCCTTTTTGCTGGAACTCCTTCATTTGATCCTGCATTTACAGGCATCGCTTTTGATCCGTCTGCTGCAGCTTCTGGGTTAGACGCAGCAGGTTTCCAAAAACCTGTTG